>JAITIL010000045.1 GCA_031279475.1 Prevotellaceae bacterium
TCACGGCCCAATCAAATGAGAGTAGTGTTCGGTTTTTCATACGAATCAAATGAATATTTGTACAAAAGTAATGAAAAATACATTACCGGCAAAATCTGATTGTTAACCACTCACGGAAAAAGAAATCTTGCAGGGTTGGGACGGGAAAGGGGCTGTTCAAATTTTTGAACGGCCCCTTTTTTTATAACCGCTTTCTTTTTTATATATTTGTGCTTTACAATATCGCTATGAAAAAACTTTACCTGCTTGATGGCCATGCGTTAATGTACCGGGTGTATTATGCGTTTATGAAGCGTCCGGTTACCAGTTCGAAGGGGGTGGATACGTCTATTCTTTATGGGTTTACGAAAATGATGATGGAGTTGATTGTGCGCGAGCGGCCGTCGCATTTTGGCGTGGCTTTTGACCCCGGCGGAAAAAATTTTCGACATGAGATGTATGCCGCATATAAGGCAAACCGGCAGCCCACGCCTGAGGTGCTCAAGTCATCGATACCTTTATTGAAGGAAATCATAGGCGCTTTTAATATTCCTTTGATGACGCTTCCGGGCTATGAAGCCGATGACGTGATTGGAACTGTTGCGAAACGCGCCGAGCGGGAAGGTTTTGATGTATATATGATGACCCCCGACAAAGATTATGCGCAATTGGTGTCGCCGCATATTTACGTTGTAAAACCGCGACAGGGCGAGTTGGCCGAGCACATCGGCGTGAAGGAAGTGCAAAATGTTTATAAGGTACAGCGCCCCGAACAGGTCATTGATGTACTTGCCGTTTGGGGCGACAAGGCAGACAATGTGCCGGGCGTGGAAGGCGTAGGCGAAGTGAAAGCGAAAAAATTAATCGGCAATTTCGGCAGTGTGGAGAACATTTATAATAACCTTAACCGGTTACCGAAGAAAATGCGGGAGGCTTTTGTGGCGGCGGCGGAACAAATTCCGCTGAGTAAAAAACTGGTGACAATTGACACGAACGCTCCGGTGCCATGGGATGAAAATGCACTGGTTGTTGAAAAGCCCGACATAGACCGCCTGAAATCCCTGTTCATGGAATATGAGTTTGCGTCTTTACTTCCGCATCTGGTGATGTATGGAAAAGATTATGCCGGCGTTTCGGTAGAAATCCCGGAACGAAAATCGCAAGCCAAAACCAATGCTGCCGGAGACGGACAATTAGATTTGTTTGCGTCGCTTGATGCGCCGCCGGCTTCCGCCGGACCTGACATCAAATCTGCCTTTCAGGCGATTGATGATGTGCCGCACACCTATCATATTGCGCAAACCGATGAAGAAATAAACCGGCTTGTTGCCACACTTCAACAGTGCAAATGTTTCAGTTTCGATACGGAAACCACAGGTGTGGAGGCTATGAATGCAGATTTGGTGGGCCTGTCGTTTTCCATAAAAGCGCATGAGGCTTGGTATGTCCCCGTGCCGCGCAACAGGGAACACGCAAAGGAATTGTTGCAGCGGTTTCAACCTGTTTTTGCGTCTCCCACACAGAAGGCCGGACAAAATATCAAATATGATTTGCTCATGCTTAGGCAATATGGGGTGGAGGTTACCGGCTTTCTTTACGACACCATGCTGATGCACTATTTGCTGGATCCCGAGAGTCCTCATAACATGACTGTACTGAGCCGTCAGTACTTGAATTATGAGCCTGTGCCTATCGAAAGACTTATTGGTAAAAAGGGCGCCAAACAAGGCTCTATGGCCGATGTGCCGCTTGAGAAAATAGCCGAATATGCCGCCGAAGACGCCGATGTGACTTTTCAACTGAAAGAAATATTGGAGAAAAAATTAAAGGAAAAACATCTTTTCGAACTTTATCTTGGCATCGAAGCGCCCCTGATTACGGTGTTGGCCGACATGGAGTATGAAGGCGTGCGGATTGACGCCGGCAGCCTGAGCGAATACGGGAAAAAATTGCAGGCCGATTTGGTGGCGCTCGACGATGAAATCAAACAAATGGCCGGCAATCCTGCGCTTAATGTTTCTTCTCCAAAACAATTGGGCATTGTGTTGTTTGAGAAATTAGGCCTGGCCGGAAAAGCCAAACTTACGAAAAGCAAACAGTACTCCACAGATGAAGAAACCTTGCAACGCCTGGCCGGAAACCATCCCATTGTTCCGAAGATTTTGGAGTTCCGCTCACTGAGAAAGCTGCTTTCTTCCTACATTGAGGCCTTGCCGGGATTGGTAAATCCGCGTACAGGGCGCATCCACACTACGTTTAACCAGTTTGTCACCGCCACCGGCCGGTTGAGTTCCAACAATCCCAATTTGCAGAATATTCCCATCCGCGAGGCCAAAGGACGTGAAATCCGTAAGGCTTTTGTGCCGTGTAATGACACGGATTATGTGATGTTGTCGGCCGACTATTCGCAGATCGAACTTCGCCTTATGGCCCACATGAGCGGCGATACAACTATGATTGAAGCATTCGGCAGTGATGCGGATATCCACACGTCTACGGCGGCCAAAGTGTTTCATGTTCCGGTTGGGGAGGTAACCAAGGCGCAGCGCAGCCGTGCGAAAGTAGCCAATTTCGGTATTATTTACGGTATTTCCTCTTTCGGCCTGGCGCAGCGCCTGCAATTGCCCCGTAGCGAAGCCAAAGCGCTTATCGACGGTTATTTTGAAACATACCCGGGCGTGAAAAAATACATCGACAACGTTATTGAAGAGGCTACCGGCAAGGGTTATGTGGAAACCATTTTCGGCCGTATCCGCCATTTGCCCGACATTCGTTCACAGAATATGGCCGTCAGGAGTTTTGCCCGGCGTAATGCCGTCAATGCGCCCATTCAAGGCTCGGCGGCCGATATAATTAAATTGGCTATGATAAATATTTATAACCGCCTAAGAGAGAGGAGGCTGAAGACGAGAATGATATTGCAGGTGCATGACGAACTGGTGTTTGATGTTTTTGTACCTGAACTTGATGCGGTTAAACGCATCGTACAGTACGAAATGGAGCATGTTAAACGTCTTTCGGTGCCGCTCATTGTGGATATCGGTGTTGGGAAAAATTGGTTGGAAGCGCATTAGGTTGTAAAAATTTATTATATTTGTCCCTGTTTTATGGTAGAAGTTTCTATTATCAGCGCCTTGTTGCGCCAGTTGTTGTGTACCCATAACCGGGTATCGTTGCCCGGGTTGGGCGCTTTCATGGTTGATTTTACTCCGGCCAGCCTTATTAAAGGCGGCAGGGCGATGCTCCCGCCTTCAAGGTGTATTACCTTTTCGGCTGCCGAAACATGGAACGATGGTTTGCTGGAACAGGCTTTGGCGAAAGACCGGGAATATACGCCCGAAGGCGCACAAAAACAAATAGCCGCATTTTCACAGAAATTAATCGAACAGCTTACGGCAGGACGGCGGATAGAGTTTCCCGAACTGGGAATTATGCGCATGACGGCCGACCGGGAATGGCGCTTTACGCCGTTTGAATCCGTTGATGTGGACGCCGATTCGTTTGGCCTGCTGGAATTGGAGATGACGCCGATAAGCCCCGAGCCGCCGGCGCCTTTCAATCCTGTGATACCCCCTCCGGCGCTGCCTTATACGCCGCCCAGGCCGCCAGCGCCGGTAGTGGATTTTCCAACGGAAAACCGACGATGCAATACGGTTTGCTGGGTGTTAATTGTTTTGCTGCTGCTGGTAGTAGGCGGGTACATTTTACGCCGTCCGGTTATCAATTATATTGAAAAATCTTATTACACACCTGAAGAATTGGAGTATCTGCACGGCCAAACACCGGGTACGAAAACCCCGGTAACCGCGCCGCCACCGGCTCCTGTAGCGGCTCCGGGAACAACGGTTGAGCCTGAGCCTGAATTTGTGCAGCAAAAACAGGAGTCGCATCCTGTTTCCAATGAAGGGAAAACGCGGCGCTATGAGGCATTTCATATTCTGTTGGCGCAGTTCAATAACGATGAAGAGGCGAAGACATACGCACAGCGCATTGAGGATCAGATAGGCTATTCGGCGGTGGTGATACACACCGGCGATAATATTTATAAAGTGAGTGTACTGCGCTATCCCTCGCAGCAGGAAGCCGAAGAAATACTGGCCGGTTTGAAAAGCACCGACAGCGGTGAATTCCAAAACGCCTGGGTGGAGAAGTATTAGCCGCAGTTTCATAATTCCAAAATTTCAAGAGTTAAAAATTCCGAAATTTTATCCGTTTTCCGGCGTGTAAAGGCAGACACACGAGCTCGCCTTGCAGTGGAAATCCGTTGTACGTTGTTGTTTGTTAATTGATGCGGCGTTAACTCACGGTGGCGCCGTTCGCTAACGGCTCTCCGGGATGCACAATGCGCATGCGGCCATTGGGCTCCTTGGCCATGAGAATCATCCCTTGCGACTCAATGCCTTTAATTTTGCGGGGCTCGAGGTTGGCTACAATGCAGATTTGCTTTCCGCATATTTGCCCGGGGGTGTAGGCCTCGGCAATACCCGATACAATGGTGCGTACATCAAGGCCAGTGTCGATTTTCAACTTGAGCAGCTTGTCGGTGTGGGGCACCCGTTCCGCTTCAAGTACGGTGGCTGTGCGGATATCTATCTTCGTAAAATCGTCGAACGTGCAGACGGATTTCTGCGGCTCGCAAGTTGCCTTTGCGCCGGCGCCCTTTGCGGCTTTCATGACGTGCAGCTTGTTGATTTGCGCGTCCACCGCGTCGTCGTCAATCTTGTCGAACAGCAGTTGTGCGTCGTGCAGCGGGTGCGCTTCGGGCAGGATGTTGCTTCTGCCCAGCATCTCCCAGCTGGTTTGGCTTTCGCCTAACAGGTAGCGCAGTTTTTGTGCGGTAAAGGGAATGAACGGCTCGAACGCAATGCTGCAATTGGCGCATATTTGCAGGGCAATATGGAGGATGGTCGACGTGCGGTCGACGTCGGTTTTCGCCAGCTTCCAGGGCTCCGTGTCGGCAAGGTACTTGTTGCCCAGCCGCGCCAGGTTCATGGCTTCTTTCAATGCGTCGCGGAAGTGGTAGTTTTCGATATTTTCTTCGAGCGCCTGTTTAATGATAGGCAGTTCTTTCAGGGTGGCCTCGTCGTAGTCCGTCAAGCCTTTCAGGGGCGGCACTTTGCCGTCGAAATGTTTTTGGGTGAGCACCAGCACGCGGTTTACGAAGTTTCCGAGAATGGCCACCAGCTCGCTGTTGTTGCGCGCCTGGAAATCTTTCCAGGTGAAATCGTTGTCCTTCGTTTCGGGAGCGTTGGCGCAAAGCACGTAGCGCAGTACGTCTTCCTTGCCCGGAAACTCGTCGAGGTATTCGTGCAGCCACACCGCCCAGTTGCGGGTGGTGGAAATTTTGTCGCCTTCGAGGTTCAGGAACTCGTTGGCCGGCACGTTGTCGGGCAGGATAAATTCGCCGTGCGCCTTGAGCATCGCCGGAAACACGATGCAGTGAAACACGATGTTGTCTTTTCCGATGAAGTGTACCATCTTCGTGTCGCGGCGCTTCCACCACGTTTCCCAGTCGTTGGGCAGCAGTTCTATGGTGTTCGAGATATAGCCGATGGGCGCGTCAAACCACACGTAGAGCACCTTTCCTTCGGCGCCGGCCACCGGCACGGGCACGCCCCAGTCGAGGTCGCGGCTCACGGCGCGGGGTTGCAGGCCGCCGTCGAGCCACGATTTGCATTGCCCGTATACATTCGGCTTCCACTCCTTGTGCTGTTCGAGTATCCACTCGCGCAGCCACGACTCATACTGGTCTAAGGGCAAATACCAGTGCGACGTTTCGCGCAGCACAGGCTGGCTTCCGCTAATCGTCGAACGCGGATTAATCAGTTCCGTAGGGCTTAGTGTGGCGCCACATTTCTCGCACTGGTCGCCATACGCGTTTTCGTTGCCGCACTTTGGGCAAACGCCCGTGATATAGCGGTCGGCGAGGAATTGCTGCGCTTCCTCATCGTAATATTGCTCGGTTGTTTTTTCAATGAACTTGCCGGCGTCATACAGTTTCCTGAAGAAGCCGGCGGCCGTGTTGTGCTGCGTCTTCGACGATGTGCGGGAATAAATGTCGAAAGAGATACCGAAGCGTTCAAAGGCGTCTTTAATCATGAAGTGGTATTTGTCTACCACATCTTGCGGCGTTACGCCGAGCTGCCGTGCTTTAATGGTGATGGGCACGCCGTGCTCGTCGGAGCCGCAAATGAATTTCACTTCTTTTCCGCGCAGGCGGAGGTAGCGGGCGTAAATGTCGGCCGGGATATATACGCCGGCGAGGTGTCCGATGTGTACCGGCCCGTTGGCGTAGGGCAATGCTGCCGTAATGAGGTGACGTGTATAGGCGTTCATATTCAAAAAGTCGAATGAGGCCGCAAAGGTACGATTTTTTTTGCTTTTCGTGAAAAATTCATACCTTTGCAGGGTACTTAATTTTATATATGGTGAAGCCACTAATCCCTATTCATTTACAACAAGGCGACAAGGTTGCGGTAGTTGCTCCTGCGGGGCACATCGCCGAAGGCTCGCTCGACGCCATGACCGGCTGCCTGGAGCGGTGGGGCCTGCAGGTGTTGCCGGGCAAGCACGTGTATGCGCATCACCACCAGTTCGCAGGCGCCGATACGCAACGCGCCGCCGACCTGCAAGACGCGCTCAACAACCCTGAAGTTAAAGCGGTGATGTGCGCACGGGGCGGCTACGGCTGTAGCCGCGTGGTGGATGCGGTTGATTTCTCGGCGCTGCGGCGATGTCCGAAGTGGTTAGTGGGGTACAGTGATGTTACGGTGCTGCATGCGCGCTGGAGCCGCATGGGCGTGGCCAGTATCCACGGGGTGATGTCGGGCAGGTTTCCCGCCGGCGGGGATAGCGAGAGCACCGAAAGCCTGCGCAGGGCGCTCTTCGGCGAGCCGCTGCACTACGCCGTGCCGGCGCATCCGCTGAACAAACCCGGCCGTGCCGAAGGATTGCTCACCGGCGGAAACCTGGCGCTGGTGGCGCATTTAACGGGCTCGGCCGATGAACTGGATACCGCCGGAAAAATTTTGTTCCTGGAAGACGTCGGCGAATACCTGTATGCCCTCGACCGGATGATGCTGCAACTGCAACGCAGCGGACAGCTGCAGAAAATAAAAGGACTGATAGTAGGATATTTTACGGACACGAAAGACTATAAAGAACCATTCGGCGCTTCGGCCTATGAGATTGTATCGGCGTATGTGAGGGGCTTAGGCGTCCCGGTGTGCGCTGGCTTTCCGGCTGGACACGAGGAGCCGAACCTGCCGCTCGTTTTTGGGAAGCCC
The DNA here is from genome assembly GCA_031279475.1 of Prevotellaceae bacterium. Taxonomy (GTDB): domain Bacteria; phylum Bacteroidota; class Bacteroidia; order Bacteroidales; family UBA932; genus JAIRLC01. The sequence continues at coordinate 7,266 of JAITIL010000045.1, forward strand.
GCCACACTCACCGTAGGCGCTTCGCAAGCCACACTGCTCATTTAAGTACGGTATATGCCGCCACGATAAAATTATTGCTTATGATCACTACTACGTTAGACACCGGCGCGCGCGCCGAAAAAATCGCCGTTGAATTTTTACGGCAACAGGGGTTTACTATCCGCCACACCAACTGGCGCACCGGCCACAAGGAACTTGACATTGTGGCGGAGAAAGACGGCCGCCTCCATGTGGTGGAAGTGCGGTCGCTCAATTCGTCGTATTTTCAGCAGCCCTACCAGTCTATCGACCGGCAGAAGCAGCGTCGCCTGATTGCGGCGGCACATGCCTACATCGTGCGCTACAACCTCACGATGGAGGTGCAGCTCGATGTGGTGTCGGTGGTGTTCAGCGGTGACGCGCACACCCTCGACTACTTCCCGAACGCCATCTATCCGCGGGGGTAGGGGGGCGTTGGAATCTGTCGTCATAGGGTAAGTGCATTTGATGAAAAAGTTTATATCTTTGGGAAAGAAATACCTCGTACTCGAATTTTTAGATGCTTGGAACAAATGGTTAAAGATGATCAGATAGCAAGAACTGGCGCGACGTCATGACCGCCGCCAGACTGCGCAGCCTCTACGAGCGGATGTGACGGCCGGCATTAATTCATAGCCCTCAAAACCCCTTTATCCCTACGGCTTTGCGGACTTCCTGCAGGGTGGCTTGGGCGCTTTCGCGGGCCTGTGCCGCGCCACGTTGCGTCACTTTTCGCAGGTAGCCGGCGTCGGCGCCAATTTCCTGTATGCGTGCGCGGATGGGCAGGGTTACCTTGCAAATGTCTTCGGCTAATTGCTTTTTCAGGTCGCCGTAGCGGATGGTGCAATTGTTGTAGGCCGCGCGGAAATGCGCCACCACGTCGGGGGCCGACACCACCTGCAGGAGCGTGAAGATGTTTTTTATGGGGTCGGGCATTTCGCTGTTGGGCGCCGTGGGGCCGCTGTCGGTCACGGCGCGCATCACTTTCTTGTGGATGGTTTTTTCGTCGTCGGCGAGGAAAATGCCGTTGCCTTCGCTCTTGCCCATCTTCCCCGTGCCGTCTAATCCGGGGATTTTGACTAATTCGCCGCCGAAATTGAATGCCGCAGGCTCGGGGAAAACGTCCGTTTCGTATAACCGGTTGAAGCGGCGCGCCAGCGTGCGCGTAATTTCCAGATGCTGTTCCTGGTCTTTGCCTACGGGCACTTTCGCCGGGCGGTGTATCAGGATGTCGGCGGCCATGAGCACCGGATAGGTGAGGAGGCCTGCGTTCACATTGTCCTCCTGTTTGCGCACCTTATCTTTGAACGACGCGGTGCGTTCCAGTTCGCCCTTGTAGGCAATCATGTTCAGCAGCACATACAGTTCCGCCACTTCGGGAATGTCGCTCTGCACAAAGATAGTAGCCATTTCCGGGTCTAACCCCGCGGCCAGGTATTCGGCAAGTACACGGTGTACATTGCCGTGGAAATCATCGGGTTTGGGATGGGTGGTGAGCGAGTGCAGGTCGGCAATGAAGAAATAACACCGGTGTCCGGCCTGCATGGTGATGAAATTGCGCAGTGCGCCGAAGTAGTTACCCAAGTGAAGATGGCCGGTGGAACGTATGCCGCTAAGGACGATTTCTTTCATAAAACAGCTATATTTTTCTGCAAAGATAAGAAATTACTACCTTTGTACGTAAAATATTTTATCATGGAACAGGAGAGCACACGTCAGCAGAAAGTAGGAAAGCAATTACAGAAAGATTTGGCCGACATCATCAGGCAACAGGGCATGGCCGTGTACGGCGGCGCCATGGTAACGGTTACCGGCGTGCGGATGAGCCCCGACCTGGGGCTGGCGCGGGTACACCTGAGCATATTCCCCTCGGCCAAAGCGCCGGAAGTGATGAATACGGTGGCGCAGCACAACCGCGCTATCCGGGGGGAGCTGGGCAGGCGCGTGGCCAGGCAGATGCGCATCGTGCCCGAGCTGTCGTTTTTTGTGGACGACTCCCTCGACTATGTGTCGCGCATCGACGAACTGCTTAAGAAATAACACGAATTTTATACCGGTTTCCCGTGAATAAACCCTTGTCACTCTTCATTGCCTGGCGGTATCTGTTCGCCAGGAAGTCGCACAACGTCATCAACATCATTTCCATGATTAGCGTGGCGGGGCTTGCGGTGGGCACGCTGGCGCTGGTGGTGGTGCTGTCGGTATACAACGGTTTCGACGGGTTGGTGGAGTCGCTCTACCACACGTTCGACGCCGATTTGCGCATCACGCCTGCCGGCGGGAAAACGTTTTCGCCCCGCACGCCGGCGTTCAACTCCCTCAAAACCCTGCCCGGCGTTGCGTCATGGTCGGAAGTGCTGGAGGAAAACGTGTTGCTGGAGTATCGCGACAAGCAGGATATCGTTACCCTGAAAGGCGTAGACAGCACTTACGAAGCCGTCACCCCGCTTCGGGACAGGATGGCGAGCGGTGACTTTGAACTGTATCACGGCGAGGTAGAACAGGCCGTGCTGGGCCGCGCCATCGTCAATAAACTGCGGATAGGCATTCATTTTATCGACCCGCTGAAAGTGTACCTGCCGCACCGCAAGGGACGGATTTCCCTGGTGAACCCCGCCGCATCGCTGAACAGCGACTACCTGTATCCGGCGGGCGTGTTTGCGGTGGAGCAGGCGTTCGACAGCAAGTA
>JAITIL010000075.1 GCA_031279475.1 Prevotellaceae bacterium
GGGATGCGACCTTTGTGGAATTTGTACGCATACCTGACGGCATGCGCGGGTTAATTTCCTGCATTTTTCTACCGGGCGGAAATCCCTCTGGGATTATTTCACCTGACGTTATTCACGGGATTTTTTCATTTCCACCCCGCCAACGGCATCCCGTGAGGGATGCGACCTTTGTGGAATTTGTACGCATACCTGACGGCATGCGCGGGCTAATTTCCTGCATTTTTCTACCGGGCGGAAATCCCTATGGGATTTTTTCGCCTGACGGTATTAATGTTAATTCTTAATTGTAAAAATATGAAAACCAAATTTTTTAGAAATAACAATGTAAAGATGCGATTAATCGCATCCCTATGCCCAACGGGGAAAATCCGCGCGGCAAACAAACGGTAAACGATTATTGGGGAACGGCAAACGGATTTGTAGGGGCGAACCCGTGTGTTCGCCCGGGACAACGGCATTATTTTTATTTCTGAAACACAAAAAACAATCCGGGAATAAAAAAATTAATCCCGATAACATATTTTAACAATTTCATGTTTGGATATTTAGAAAATGTATTTATATTTGCAGCGTAAAGTTTATGTTCTTTGCATATTTTCTAAGTGTTAACGTTAGCGCTCTATAACAAAAATCTACAAGTTTTAAGCAAAAATGGAGTCTTACAGTTAGTGCTTGTGCGAAGAAGCGCAAGTCTATTGTATCTATTTTTGCGGGTTTTGTAGAACCTTTGTTATGGGTATTTTAGGTTTGTGCTTTTTTAGTTTAGAATAGCGACAAAAGATTAAAGGTTATAGTCCTTGTTGTTTGCTCTTCATGTTGTAATCTTTAATCTTTTGTTTTTATTCTATATTTAAAATATATGTTACAATATTTTTGTGATATGGGATATTATTGTATCTATAAAATTAGCGGTTAGTGATTAGTGGTTAACGGTTAGTGAAAAACAGGACACAGGTAAAGACGGAGAACGGCGTCCGTTTCCCAGAGGGAAACTATATCGATAGCCCCGGGTAAGGGCGCGGAGCGCCCGCCACCCGGGGTGGACATGTGCACAGGAAAACCCGCGCGGAGAACAAACGGTGTGAATGCAGATGACAGTGTTCCGCGCGGAACAAAAAGGCAGACAGTAGCACATAAATTTTTAGACGATAGACAAAAACAATGTGCCTAATTAATGTGATTAATTGTTTAATGTGCTAATGTGACTAATTACAGGGGAACGGAAAGGAGCAGTCGGCAGTGGCAGTAGGCAGTACTGTCGCCCGGCGAGGAGAGGAGGAGGAGGTAAGGGCGATGCTGAGCGTCGGCCCTACTGCAAACCCTGTGTCTTCCTCACGGAAAGGCAATCTTGCAAGACTGGAACGGGGAAGCGGCTGTTCAAGAAAATTGAATGGCCGCTTTTCTCATTTTATGCATTTTCACATTAATAAAATTAAAATAAATTTTGATTTTATTAAAATAATTCTTATCTTTGTGTAATTAAAATGAAATTTTATGTTACCATGTTATTGCCCCGGTTGTACCTGTCAACTGAATGTGAAAAGTCTGAAATGCACGTGTTGCAGCACAGAAGTAACGGGAAATTATGAACTTCCTGTGTTATTGTTGTTGTCGGCCGAAGAGCAGGATTTTGTCCTCTCTTTTATAAAACACAGCGGCAGTTTGAAGGAAATGGCCAACCAGCTAAAGCTGAGCTACCCTACTGTCCGCAACCGTTTGAATGATATTATCGAAAAAATAAAGTCGTATGAAAAATAAATGGGAGTTGCTCTATAATCCTTTTACGAAGATAGCAGGCTGGAAAGCTTTTGCTATCGGAACGGTTATTGTGTGCGCCACCGTATTGGCGGGCTATTATAACCATGCCTGTTTCACCGGCCTGCAAATGAAAATGGTGTCTTACCACCTGTCACTGAATATGTGTTTTTTGATACAGGCTACAGGTTTGTTGAGTATGATTATTTTGATGTATCTTGTTTCGTTGTGTTTCGTAAAACGAGTGCGGTTGCTGGATATAGCCGGTACGGTGCTGTTGTCCCGGGCGCCTTATTTATTCATAGCGCTGCTCGTGTTTTGTTTCAACCCCATGCTGCAATCCATTATGGATAACTTGCAAGAGAACAAATTTTCCGTAGAAGCATTAACCGGCATGTTAACGCCATTCGTTTACTTCATATTGCTGCTCTTTGCTGTGCTCGTAGTGCTGCTGCTTGTTTGGTACATTGCCTTACTTTATCATGCGTTCAAGGTTTCTACAGGAATTAAAGGTCGTAAAACGGGAGTACTGTTAACCGGCATAATCATACTGTCGGAAACTATTACCTTTGTTCTACTTATACCGTGTTTCAAGGTAATAAATAACATATAAAAATTATCAAGATGAAAAAAGTATTTTTAGCCGTTATTTTTATTGTGTTCACGGCCGGTTCGGGCTTTGCACAAGGTTTTCAAGGCTCATGGAACGGCACGTTGAATGCAGGCGGCGCGAAATTGCGCATCGTGTTTCATGTCGAAGAAAAAAGCGGCGCCTACACCGCCACCATGGACAGCCCCGACCAGGGCGCCAAAGGAATACCCGTAACAGCGGTGGAGGTAAACAGTAATACGATAAATTTGAAAATAGACCACCTTGCAATGGCTTATGCGGGAACGCTGACAGGAAACACCCTCGCCGGCACATTTACGCAAGGCGGGTTCAGCACATCATTAAATATGGAGCGGGGCGCAGCGCCGGAAGCCAAACGCCCGCAAGACCCGCAGCCGCCTTATCCGTATTATTCGGAAAACATCACATTTGAAAATAAAGCGGCCGGTATTACCCTGGCGGCTACGCTCACTTTTCCTAAAGAAGGGCGGCATTTCCCGGCGGTGGCGCTAATTTCGGGCAGCGGTCCGCAAAACAGGAACGAGGAAGTAGTGCAGTTTAACCATCGCCCGTTCCTTGTGCTGTCGGATTACCTGACGCGCCACGGCGTCGCCGTATTGCGTTATGAAGACAGGGGCGTGGCCGAATCGGGCGGGAATTACAAAACCGCTACGTTAGACGATTTTGCTTCGGACGCGCTGGCCGCCGTGGATTATCTGAGGACAAGGCCGGAAATGAATCCGGGAAAAATAGGATTGGTTGGCCACAGTGAAGGCGGTACGATTGCCTTTTTGTTGGCGGGCGCTCATCCGGAAATTGCGTATATTGTGTCTTTGGCGGGCATGTCGGTCAATGGCGACAGCCTGCTACGGACCCAACGGCGCCTGCTGTCGCTTGCGCAGGGCATACCGGACGAAGCGATTACCCTGAATGAACAATTGATTGAGAAAACAACAGCGATGATTGGCCACTATCCGGCGGAGTTTGTGGCGGCTCATATAGATTCCTTGACGGAACGATTTTGGGTGGCGGAAAAACCGTTGATAGAACGGTGGAAGAGGGTATTTCCCGACACGTTAAGCGACGAGGCGTTGCGGAAAAAAATCAAAACCGGGCTTGTGCAATTGAGTTCAACGGAGCTGCGTTCCCTTCTGCAATGCGACCCGTCGAAGGCCTTAACGAAAATTCAATGTCCGGTGTTTGCCTTGAATGGGGAAAAGGATTTGCAAGTGCCGGCCGATATGAATTTAAACCACATCGAAGCGCAGGTAAAAAGCGCGTTGAAAGTCAAAAAATATCCCGGGTTAAATCATTTATTCCAGCATGCCGGGACGGGCGCGATAGAAGAATACGCCGTCATCGAAGAAACCATTTCTCCCGAAGTGCTGGAAGATATTGCCGCATGGATAGTACAAACGACAAAGTAGTCGCCACTTCTGTGGCTGCTTAGGCCACAGCACATCTCTGTTTTTGTAGTTGGAATCTTTTAATCTTGAAATTTTGGAATATTTAAATTGCCCTCAGGTGGCTGAAACCCACTCATACAGGCCGTCGATTAACGAGATGACTCCCAGTACAACCATCACAATTCCCGCAATGCGGTTAATTATCCACAACTGCCTGATACGAAACCGGCGGCGGTATTTATTAATCACGGCGCTTAACATGAACCACCATAATGTGGCGCCGATAAAAACCCCTGCCAGCGCCACCGCAATGGTTATAAACCCCGATCCCTGGTCGGTATGTAACCCCACCAGCGCAAATAATCCTAAAATCAGGAATACGGCGCCGGGATTGGAGATGGTGAGCATGAACACCGAAATAAAATCGCCGAACAGGCGGTTTCCCCCTTTCTTCTTCCTGATTTCTTTGATGGGGTTGGTGAGGTAGATTTTTATCCCGATGGCGATAACGATAATGCCCCCCAAAATTAAAAAGAGGTTACGGTTTTTCTCAAATAAAACGACAATAAAAGCTAAACTCAATATGGCCAGGGCTGAAAAAAAAGTATCAACCACCGTAGCGCCCATACCCGATACGAAACCCGACAAGCGCCCCTTACTTAATGTCCGTTGAACAACCAGCACACCTACAGGGCCTAAAGGGATAGAAGCCCCAAATCCTACCAGTAAACTTTTTAAAAGTGTGATTAGCATTAATAATCGGGTTAATTAAGCGTACAAAGTTATAAAATGTTTTGATAACTTTGTATTTTTATTTCTGTTTAAAGTTTTTTAAATGATAAAACGAAATCTTATACTTTCGCTACTCAGTGCAATATTACTAAGTTTGCCGTGGTATGCCCCTTTTTCCGGCCTGCTCCTGTTGATTGCGTGGCTGCCTCTGTTGCTACTTGAGGATGGCTTCTCGCAACGGGGCGACCGGGGATGCTGGAAATATTATGCCTTGACATTTGTGCTTTGGAACTTGTTTACTACCTGGTGGATTTATCAGGCCACCTTGTTCGGCGCGGTGGGCGCCGTGTTGGGCAACAGTTTGCAGATGTTTCTCATTTTTGCGCTTTTCCGTTGGGTAAAGCGGCATACCGGCAAAAGTATAGGTTATACGTTCTTGGTGGCGTTGTGGCTGGCCTGGGAATATTTTTATTTCGACGCCGAAATCTCGTGGCCGTGGTTGGTGTTAGGGCATGGTTTCGCCAAAGATATATTGCTTATTCAATGGATAGAATACACCGGGGTGTTGGGGCTTTCCCTCTGGGTGTGGTTGGTGAATTTGTTGTTGTTCACCTACCTGAAATATATTGCGCAACGGTTTCCCCTGTCGCTTTGGCTGACAGGCCGCCGCCGCTTGCTGTTTCATTTTCTTTTTTCCGTCGTGCTTGTTTTCGGCCCTGTTGTTTTTTCGCTTGTCCGTTTTTATACTTACCGTGAAACGCATGCCCCTTGTAATGTAGTGGTGGTGCAGCCCAACATTGATCCTTACCGCGACAAGTTCGGCAACATGACGGCCGAACAGCAACTCGAGGTGTGGCTAAACCTGGCCAAAGAGGCAACCGGCAGCGCCACCCATTATGTGGTGGCTCCTGAAACGGTTATCGGCAATGTCATGGAGAACACGATGTATTTGAATTGGAGCATCCGGCGCGTCCGTGACTTTGTGGCGCAGTACCCCGCTTTGAACGTGATTGCCGGTCTTTCCTCCTATTATGTGTATCCGGATAAGAAGCGTCCTACCCACACGGCGCGCCGCATGGAGTATGGCTATTATGACAATTACAACAGCGCCGTGCAGATTAACCGCCACGGTGATTTCCAGGTATATCATAAATCGAAATTGGTGATAGGCGTAGAGAAATTGCCCTATCCGCAATACCTTACTTTTTTGGAAGATTGGGCCATTGACCTGGGCGGCATTACCGGGTCGCTGGCTGTTGATAAGGAACGGCATGTGTTCACTGCGCCCGGCAGTCCGTTCCGGGCGGGGGTGGCCATTTGTTACGAGTCCATTTACGGGCGTTTTTATACGGAATACATCAAAAACGGCGCCAACCTCATGTTCATCATCACCAACGACGGATGGTGGGGCAACACGCCGGGCTACCGGCAGCACCTGACTTTTGCTTCCCTGCGCGCTGTGGAAACGCGGCGCAGCATTGCCCGCAGCGCCAACACCGGCATTTCGGCCTTTATCAACCAGCGGGGCGAAATTACGGAACGCACCGGTTGGTGGGAGCCGGCCACCTTGAAAGGCACGCTTCATGCCAATGAGCGCGTGACCTTTTATGTGACCTGTGGCGATTACATCGGCCGGCTGGCCTGTTTCGTGTTGCTGCTGTTGCTTTTGGTCACGGTGGTGCGGCTTTTAAGAAGAAAAGCCACTTGTAATGTCCCGCTCCGCCGCCAAACACAGGCCGGCTAATCCACGTTCAGGTCAATTTGTATCCGTTTGTGTCTATTCTTCACGTGAGGTATGCCCATTTGCAGCTTCTTGTCTTGCGGCACATAAATTCTCACCGACACGATTTCACCGTCCCACTTGTGCTCTTTGCTGTACACAAACGGCTCGAGCAGCAGCAGCGAGTCGCGCAATGTATAATTCAAAGGCACTTCGCGGGCACGGGCACGCGCCACCGAACGGCTTCTTCCCGATGCGATTTTGGTAAAACACACGCGGATGGCGCCGGTGTCCTTTACCTGCGCCACATATATACCCGGCAACACATAAGCCTTCGCTGCGCCATTCCGGTCGCTTTCCCAAAACACCATGCCGCTGTCGTCATACTTAAATAACGCTTTGCTGTGTATAATGTCACGATATGGCTCCGGCACATCTATGTGCAACGTAGTATATTGTGCGGGTATCTGCACTTCTTCTTCGACATCGGTCCAGCGCCTGAATCCCAGGGCCGACGAGCTTACCGACACCACCAGTGTGACACACGCGGCCAACCACAGCAGGAACATAACCAGGCCTATCTTGAAACGGCCGCGAAAGCCCACAATGGCCTTGACGCCTATGTACAGCAGGCCGAGCAGGGGCAGCAACAGCACCATCGACAACAGCACTTTAAATAATACCAGGTTCATGTCGATGGCCACGAGGTCGAAGAGGTCGAACAGCACAACGTCCGACAGCACCGTGCCCACAAAGAGGCACACCGGCAGGGCGAGCAAGCCGCACACGGCGACAATAAGGAGGATAACGCCAAAAAGTATCATAACAGCGCGAAGCCCCAATTTAAACAAACGCACCAAAGCATGCTCCCGGCGCCTTGCGCCTATGCCCGCACTAAGCACTTCACGCTCTATTTCGGGCGTCCACAGCTTCCCTTTTCTCTCCCACTTTTGGCGCAACGTATTTATTTCGTCTTCCACCTTTTTTTGAATATCGGAAATGGTGGTATTGTCGTTGCGCATTTCCATCCTTTCCCGCGCGGTGACGGCCGGCGGTACGACTATCCACAGCGCCAGGTAGGCGATAAGCAAAAATCCCCCTCCCGGGAGGCCGGTTGTCGCAAGCCCGATAAAAAGCAACACGAAGAGCAGGCGCGACCAGGTTACATCAATGCCGAAATAAGCGGCCAGGCCGCTGCACACCCCGCCAAGCATCTTATCCTGCACATCGCGGTACAGCCGGCGGCGGTTTTGCGGCAATGGCGCGGCGGCGCCATATTCCATTCCATCGGTTTCCATGTCGTTGGGCATGCCCATAATGCCGACGACCTCTTCCACCAAAGCCAGCGACGCCACCTGCTCGGGCGTGGAAATGCGCGAAGTCAGCAATTCGGCCAGCCGTTCTTCAATATCCGACACAATTTCCCTGCCGCCGTCTTTCCCCTTAAAATGTCTTTCCAGCCGGTCGAGATAATCGCGCAACATCTCGTAGGCGTCACTGTCGAGATGAAAAGCCGAACGGCTGATGCTCACTTTTACTGTTGATTTCATTGTACTAATTTTTAGGCGTTATATTTCCCTCATTACCGCTTAACGACTGGATGGTTTCCACCAGTTCGGTCCATGAAGCGTCAAGTTCTTTCAACAACATCCGGCCTTTTTCGGTAAGCATGTAGTATTTCCGCGGCGGGCCTTGTGGCGACTCTTCCCACCGGTAATTCAGCAGGCCCTGGTTTTTCTGACGGGTCAATAACGGATAGAGCGTGCCCTCCACCACAATCATTTTAGCCGTTTTCAATTCACCGATGATGGATGTGGCGTATGAATCGTTCTTCGCCAAAATGAGCAAAATGCAATATTCCAAAATGCCTTTACGCATTTGCGCCTTTACATTGTCTGTATTTACAGTTTCTACATTCATAATTATCTTTTTGAGTATTTTTTCGTATAATTCCAAATATTTTCCACCGTCACCGGCTCGCCGTGCATTTCCAGCTTCTCCGCTATGGTATTGGCTTTCGGCGTTACAATCCACAGGATGATATACACCCAAAAACCGAATGAACCAAGGAAGAATGCGGCAAAAAAGAGCAATCTCACCAACACTTTATCAATGCCGGAATAAGCGGCCAGGCCGCTGCACACCCCGCCAAATACGACGTTGTCGGGGTCGCGGAACAACCGCCGTGTTTTCTTGAACGCCGCAGGCTCCGGCGTTTCCTTTTCGGTGTAGGGGGCATTCCCCTCGGGCATGCCAAGCGCCGCAATGACTTTTCCCACCAGTATGGCGTCAACCACTTGTTGCATTCCGGATACCTGCTCCTTGAAAATTTCGGCAATGCGCTGCTCTATATCTTCCATCACCTCGTCGGCCTCCCGTTTGTCGGCTATGGTGGCCTTGAAACTTTCGAGGTAACGGCTCAGGCGCGCATAGGCGTCTTCTTCAATGGTGAAGCAGTAACCCCCGATATTCGCTGTAATTACTTTTTTCATTATTTTAGTATTTAAAATTTCACATTATTAGGTGATGCAAATATATGAATATTTTTTAGTATTCTGTATCGCAAAGCACATTAAATTTTTGACAACAAAGTATAATATATTGGGAATGAGAATATAAAAAATAATTGATTGTTTTGGCTTTTCAGATAAAAAATGTGTCTTTGCGAAAGTTTTTCCTCAAACGAAATGCGCCACAAGAAAATAGGAGAAATAATATTGTATCAGCCTAATAATTTGCTAAAATTGGAAGTCCGGTTGGAAGATGAAACAGTTTGGCTAACACAGGCACAAATAGCTGATTTGTTCAGTACAAAGCGACCAGCTATTACTAAACACTTATCAAACATCTTTCATTCCGGTGAGTTGATTGAAAATTCAGTATGTTCCATTTTGGAACATACTGCCAATGATGGCAAGATATATCAAACAAAATTCTACAATTTGGACGCCATACTTTCAGTCGGATACCGTGTAAATTCTATCAATGCCACTTTATTCCGCATCTGGGCAACAAGAACGCTAAAAGAATATTTATTAAAAGGCTACGCCATTAACCAACGTGTAGAACGCCTGGAATATCGTATGACCGAAACCGCAAAGAAGTCTATTATTCTAATCGACAATTATATAGACGAAAGTGTTTTAATATTGTTGTCCAAACGGACAAATGGCGTAGACGCCACAATTTATACATCACAAATATCTTCACAACTTCGATTGGATTTGCAAAAACATAATGCACAATATCCTTCCATTAACATCCAAATCTTTCAGCGCTCTCACGACCGTTTTCTTTTCATCGACAGTGATGTATATCATATTGGAGCATCCCTGAAAGATTTTGGGAAAAAATGGTTTGCCTTTTCCAAAATAAGATTGGATGCGAAAAAGTTAATAAGTAATATTATTTGAAAATTTTCAAATATTCGCCTAATTTTGCATTAAAGATAACTCGAGATGAACGCACATACCCCCGAAGAAAAATTCATGCGTGAAGCGCTGAAAGAGGCGCTGGTGGCCGCCCGCGAAGGAGAAGTGCCGGTGGGCGCGGTGATGGTCTGCCAGGGACATATTATTGCGCGGGCGCACAACCTTACGCAACGGCTCCACGACCCCACCGCCCATGCCGAAATGCAGGTCATCACGGCGGCGACGCACACGCTGGGCGGGAAATATCTTCATGACTGCACGCTGGTGGTGACCCTTGAGCCTTGTGTGATGTGCGCCGGCGCACTGTTTTGGGCGCAAACAGGAAAAATCATATACGGCGCACCCGACCCGAAACGCGGGTTTACGCTGCTTCAAAAGCCACTGCTTCATCCGAAAACCATCGTGGAAAGCGGTCTCCTGCAAGAGGAGTGCGCCCAATTGTTATCCGGGTTCTTTAAACAAAAAAGATGAAAAACTACCGTTTACAGTACCTGACTGCAATCTTTGCCAGTTCGGTGACAGGCAAGGGCGCCAGCGACAGCAGGGTTACCCACAGCCATTGCTGCGCAGACAGGTCGGCAATATGGAACACCGTTTTCAGTACGGGAATTTCGAGCACGATAAACATCAGCGCCAATACCACCAGCAAGGCGCCTATCAGGTAAATGTTGTTGAACATGCCGCGGAACGCGGAGCGACTGCCGGAGCGGACGCCAAAGATGAATACGACCTGTGAAAAGGCCAGTACCGCAAAAGTCATGGTGCGCGCAATCCCAACCCCCGCAGGCAGTCCCACGCCATAGGCCGACAGCGACAGTCCGCCGATGAGAACGCCCTGCAGCAACATGCGGACAGTAAAGGAGCGCGTCATAATACCCTTTTTCGCGTGAAAGGGAGGGCGGCTCATAATGCCTGCATCCGCGGGGTCTACGCTGAGCGCCAGGGCGGGCAAGCTGTCGGACACCAGGTTAATCCAAAGAATGTGGATGGGCAACAGGGGCGACTCCCAGTTAAACAGCACCGCCACAAACAGCACCAGCAACTCGCCGATGTTCGTAGAAAGCAGGAACAAAATCGCTTTTACAATATTATCGTAAATGCGCCGCCCCTCCTCCACGGCCGACACGATGGTGGCAAAATTGTCGTCGGTGAGCACAATGTCGGCGGCTTCTTTCGACACGTCGGTGCCCACAACGCCCATGGCCACGCCGATGTCGGCCAGTTTCAGCGCCGGCGCGTCATTCACGCCGTCGCCGGTCATGGCCACCACCTCGCCATTGGTCTGGAAGGCCTTTACGATGCGCACCTTGTGCTCGGGCGACACGCGCGCATACACCGACGTCGTTTCCACGCGCTCCCGCAACACCCCGTCCGGCATTTTTTCCAACTCCACACCTGTCAATACATGGTCGCCCTCGCTTTTTATTCCCAGCGACGCCGCAATGGCCACGGCAGTAACCGCGTGGTCGCCGGTAATCATCACCGGCTTGATGCCGGCGCTGCGGCACCTGTCCACCGCCGCTTTCACCTCATCCCGCGGCGGGTCAATCATGCCAATCATGCCCAGGAACATCAAATCGTGTTCCAGGGTGGCGGGGGTGATGGCGCCGGGAAGCGCCGCTATTTCTTTCCCGCCCACAGCCAGCACCCGCAGGGCTTTCCCGGCCATGCGCAAATTGGCGGCCGCAATCTTTTCCCGGTCGCGGGCGGTCAAATCCCGCGCCTGTCCATCCTCCGAGATATAGCGGCAACACGCCAGCAATTCATCCAGCCCGCCTTTCACACACACGTGCAGCGCGCCGTTATGCCGGTGTACGGTGGTCATCATTTTCCGTCCGGAATCAAAGGGGATTTCCGCCACGCGCGGCATGTCGCGCTCCAGCGCATCTTTCAGCAAACCCGCTTTTATGCCGAGGTCGAGGATGGCCGTTTCGGTGGGGTCGCCCACGGTTTTCCACGTTTCGTCTTCGCGGCTCAGCGTGGCGTCGTTGGCCAGGATAGCGGCCTGCAGCAGTTGGGCGCCATTTTCCGGCAGCGCCGCCGCGGCAAGGTCGGTAACTGTTCCATCCACATACAGGCCCACCACCGTCATGCAATTCTGCGTGAGCGTACCCGTTTTGTCGGAGCAGATAATACGCACGCTCCCCAGTGTTTCTACCGAGGGGAGCTTGCGCACAATGGCGTTCCTCTTCACCAGGCGCTGCACGCCCACCGCGAGCACAATGGTCGACACGGCCGGCAACCCTTCGGGAATGGCGGCGGCGGCAAGGCTCACGGCAATCATAAACATCTCCAGCAAGTCTCTGCCATACAGGATACCTGTGATGAAAATAAGCGAACTGATGGCCAGGGCGGCAATGGCCAGGATTTGCCCCAGCCTGTCGAGGCGCTGCTGCATGGGGGTTTTCACCTCGGGCACCGATTGAATCATCGATGCAATTTTCCCGACTTCCGACCGCATGCCGGTGGCGGTGACAATGCCCCTGCCCCTGCCGTAGGTTACGCTGGTAGAGGCATACGCCATATTGTCGCGGTCGCCGAGCGACGCCTCCCCGTGAATGGGCCCGGTGGATTTTTCCCGGGGCGCCGACTCGCCGGTAAGCGCCGCCTCCTGTATCTTGAGGTTTACCGCCTCCGTCAGCCGGATGTCGGCCGGCGCCGAGTCGCCGGTTTCCAGCAGCACGACGTCGCCCGCCACCAGTTCGCGCGAATCGATTTCGCCCACCTGGCCATTGCGCAGCACCGTGCTGCGCGGCGACGACAGCTTTTCCAGTGCATCGAGCGATTTCTCGGCCTTGGCCTCCTGCGCCACGCCAATCACGGCATTCAGCACCACAATAACCAGTATAATAATGGCGTCGGTAAATCCCTTTCCCTCGATATAGCCCACCACACCCGAAATTACGGCGGCGGCCAGCAGCACAAGTATCATAAAACTCTTGTACTGGTCGAGGAATTTCACCAGGAGGCTTTTGTGTTTTTTCCGCTCAAATTCGTTATAACCGTCGTGCCGGAGCCGTTCGGCCACCATGGCGTCTGTGAGGCCAGACGCGATGCTGGTGCGAAGTTGCGCTTCCACTTCCGCTACGGGGCGATTATAAAAAGAAGTCATAATGTGTAAATTTTAAAAGGTTGGACATGTTATTTATATTATTATGGTATATATACTCGGAAAGGTTCCGAGTATACTTGGAAAATCTCGGATTATAATCGGAAAGCCTCAGATCATAATCGGAAAGTCTTAGATTATAATACGCAACTAATTGATTTTAAATTGGGGTGATAAATGCCGAAAAATAGAGAACAACTAATGGATAACAGTATTTTCCCGTTTTCCATTCTCCGTTGACCGTTTCACGGTTGTATGAAGTTACACAATTCATTTTTTTCTATAAGCAAAGGTAAGAAAGTTTTTTGAAACGCCAAAATAATTAGCAAATTTTTATCAGTGGTAAAATTATTTCTTAATACGGCATTAGATAAAGAAACAAGCGATAAGATTAGTTTCATTGCTTTTCTCAACAGCTATAAAAATCCGTTGTGGTCATGTTGCAGTGTTGTATTTATCGTTTCTATGTAATTAAGCAAGTCGTCGCGCCCGGCGCCGCTTTCGGCCGACGTAACAAACGTCAGGGGCAGCTCTTCCCACGTTTCGGCCAGCGCTTCTTTATAATGTGCCGTGTTACGCTGTAAAGCGCCTGCGCCCAGTTTGTCGGTTTTAGTAAACACCAGCGCAAAAGGCACGCCGGCCGCGCCTAAACTATTGATAAACGCCAGGTCAACAGCCTGCGGCTCCAGCCGGCTGTCGACAAGCACGAACAGGAGCGTCAGCGCGTCGCGCTGACGGATGTAGTCGGTGATAATGGCGGCAAACCTGCTGCGCGCTGTTTTCGACGCTTTCGCATAGCCGTAGCCGGGCAGGTCGACCAGGTGCCAGGCCTCGTTAATGAGGAAATGGTTGATGAGTTGTGTTTTCCCCGGCGTAGACGATGTTTTGGCCAGGCCGCCGTGCCGCGTGAGCATGTTAATAAGCGACGACTTGCCCACATTGGAACGGCCAATGAAAGCATATTCGGGCAGGTTACTTTTGGGGCATTGCGCCACCTTAGCGCTGCTGCATACAAATGTAGCGGATTTAATACTCATACCGCAAAGATACAAAAAATTAAGCCAAACCCACTTTTTTTGCACTTTCCGTTTGTATATTAAAATTAGTTCTTAATTTTGCGTCGTTATCGTATAATAACCTATACCTGAAAGTCATGAAAAGAATGTCCCACCCGCTAAAAACCGCAAAAAATACAAAGGAACATATTGTTGAGATACCTCAATGCTTCGTGGAGGCGCCTGCCTCGTCCCGGTTATCAGGAGAGGATAGCACGGAGAGACATCCCCCCAGCCCCTTAATCACCTAATCACCTGTGTCACCCCTTACGCTTCACTCTTAACTAATTTTTGTATCTTTGCGGGAAAAATAATGACTTATGACGGCAACACTTGAAAAAAAAAGCCGGACGCAACGTATTGACTATTATGTCTCGACTTTAAAACGCCATCAGCCCGAAATGTTGGAAAATGGACTAAAAACGATATACTTGCGGGCTATGGCACAAAAACTTGACGGCATGGTGCTTGAGAATGAAATCACCATGCAGGAAATAGTTGATGAAGTCAACGCGGTAAGGAAAGAACATTATGAAAAACAAAACCGTATTTGATGTCAATATTTGGATAAGTTATTTCATTGCCGGCAAATCCGAAGAAATAGTTGACATGGTAGAAAATAACGATGTGTTTTTCTATCGTTCGGCGCAGTTAATGCGGGAATTGAAAGAAGTGATAAATCGTCCGAAATTTGCGAAATACTTTCCAAATGGTACGGTAGGATATGTTTTGTTTGTAGAACAGCTTGCCGAACATTTTTCTACGTATGCCTTGTTCAATCAATGTGCTGACCCGAAAGATAATTATCTTTTCGATTTGGCGTATCAAAGCCATTCCGACTACCTTGTTTCGGGCGACAAACGGGTACTTGCAGTTCCTATTGTCGGACAATCCTTAAGATTACTTTCCCTATCCGCATTTAAAATGGCAATAGGTCTTTTACCACCCCCGTCCGGCGTAGCGTCTTTCGTTACGCCGCTATAGCAGGCGGCAACTGCGGGCGGCGGTGTTTGGGGGGCGGAAAGTGGCAGTTTGCAGTGGCAGTTAGCTGGAATTATGTGTCTTGAATGATTTTCTCTTAATCACCTAATATCCTAATCACTCAATCACCCTGTTCCGGTTATCATAGCTGATAGAAATGGAAATAAAGTACCTGATTAGATTTCTATGCTTGTTCGCCGTATCTCCTCAAGGAAACCCGCATAGTCTGATTCACGGGCAATTACATGTGGTTCGATGCGCATATCAATTTGGCGTTTCAATTTCCATATTGGGGGAATTACCTGGAAAAAGTCGCCCTCAAAGCGGTTCACCACAAAAGCCACATCAATATCACTGTCTTTGTGCGGCGTCCCCTTAGCATGAGAACCGAAAAGGTATACCTTTTCTACTTTCATCGGAAAATCTTTCAGTACCAAATCCCGGTAGGTTCTTACTTTACTGATAATATCTTCTCTTTCATCCATTATTGTAAGGCTTTTGTTTGTTCAAGCAGCGCCGTACACTTTGCACGGGTTAGCGTCTTAGCTATACTGCTCTTGTATTCGGGGTAACGCGACGAACCCCGTGTACAGGTAGCACTCACCATTAAACAGCACTGATGCTGTTTTCAAGTCCTCATCCGAGAGGTTTATCCAATACTGTACTTTGTCTTCATTTGTCATGTCATATTGTTTTCCTTGACAAAGATACAACTTTTCTTTTAGTTTACACATGCGGGCGGCGGTGTTTGGGGGGGAAAGTGGCAGTTTGCAGTAGCAGTTAACAGGAATTATGTGTCTTGAATGATTTTCTCTTAATCACCTGTGTCACTCCTTACGCTTCACTCTTAACTAATTTTTGTATCTTTGCGGGAAATAAGCATAATGTCATGCCAAAAATTTTTGAATATTTCGGATTTGTGTTTTATTTTTACTCTAATGAACATGAACCTATACATGTTCATGTTATACATAATGCGTGCGAAAGTATTTTTGACATGATTATAAGCGATGGCGTATTAGTAGAGATAAAACAACGCGCAAAAAAAGGCGTTGACCCGCTTTCGGCCAAAGATGTAAAAACGGCAGGGAAGTTTATTCAAACATACGCAGATAATATTATCCGAAAATGGATTAATTTTTTTGTATTGAAACAACAAGTCCGGAGCACTACTATTAAAAAGAAGATTTGATTATGGCACGAGAAATATACATTACAAAAGCAACTCATGTAAAAGGCCTTACTTTGAATATCGTATTTAATGACGGCACTACACAGGAAATTGATTTCCGCTATTTTTTACAACAACATCCCCATCCGCAATACAGTAAATACGGAAATCCCGAAAAGTTTAAGAATTTTCAGCTCACAGAAGGCAACATCGTGTGGGGTAAAAACTGGGATTTAATTTTTCCCATAGAGCAACTTTATCAAGGGAAAATAGAATAACAACTGCGGGCGGCGTCTGGGGGGCGGAAAGTGGCAGTTTGCAGTGGCAGTTAACGGGAATTATGTGTCTTCGTAAGTTCAATTAGTAAATGCAACTTTAGGCAGAAAAAAATCCTCCATCCGGGGCATTCCCCTGATGGAGGATTAGGAAAAAATTTCTACTTTTACGTTGTAATGAAAAAAGTACATTTATCCCGAGAACAAAG
>JAITIL010000083.1 GCA_031279475.1 Prevotellaceae bacterium
TATCCCTCCCCCAAGGGGAGGGTTGGGGTGGGGTGTAGTTGCTTCGCAACGATAAAATAGATAAAATAGCTGCTTCGCAGCGATAAAAATGTTAAAATGAAAAAATATCAAATGAATAACATAGCTGGATCGGGGCTGGGGGGAGGCCGTATGTTTTATAATTTAAAAATTTCCATCCGGAACTTACAGCGAAACGGGCTGTACTCGTGGATAAACGTCGTGGGACTGGCGGTGAGTTTAGCCGCAGTTATCTTTATTGCCCTTTGGGTGAAAGACGAGCTGAGTTACGACAACTCATACCGTCACGTAGAGGACATCTACATGCTCCATTGCCATTATATGGAAAACGGAGCCGAGCGATACCTCGCCTATCTTCCTGCGCCGCTGTCTCGCACCATACAGGCGGAGCTGGCGGAAGTGGAGGCCGCCACCGCTTTAGGATACGATTGGAATTTGGGCTACCTGGCCCATGAAGAAGTGAAAAATGTGAAGCGCAATTTCACCGATTTTGCCTTTGTGGACACTTCATTCTTTCGCGTTTTCGACATGGAATTTGTAGAAGGCGACGCCGCCCATGCCTTCCCCGATGCGGATGCCGTAGTGCTGTTGGAGGAAACCGCCGCGCTGCTTTTCGGCTCGGCGCCTGCGTTAGGCAAAACAGTAAAGGGCGATAACGGCGCGAACTACCATGTGACGGGCGTCGTGAAGAGCGCACCGAAAAATTCCCTGTTGCAGTTCAAGACGCTGTTCTCTTTTGGACGCACAGCGCGGAAAGATCATTGGCGGCAGTGGTCGAACCAAGTGTTTGTCTTGCTTCACCCCGGCGCCGACCCGAAGGCGGTGGGTGAAAAAATTGCGGATATTCACAGCAAGCACTCCGACGGGTATAAGAAAGAATTTCCATACGTGGTGCAGCCGCTTAGCCGGCGTCACCTGTATGCCGCCAGTGGCGAGGAAACCGGCATGAAAAACGTGCGCCTGTTTACGATTATTGCGGTGGCGTTGCTGGTTATTGCCTGCATTAACTACGTCAACTTAGTTACGGCGCGCGCCCGCAAACGCGCTAAGGAAATCGGCCTGCGCAGGCTGGTGGGCGCAAACAGGCGGCAATTGTTTATGCAGATGATGACGGAAACCGTCTTGCTTTTTTTGGTTTCTATTGTCGTAGCCACCGCGCTGGTGTATCTCCTCGCGCCCTACTACCGGATGATAACCGACAAGCCGTTATTCTTTAATGTACTTGATGCGCAGGTATTGTTATTCTATCTGTGCTGTTTCGTATTTATTATAGCTTTGGCAGGCGTCTATCCGGCGCTGTTTCTTTCCTCGTTCAAATTCTCCCATGTATTTAAAACCGCGTTGCCGGAGCGCAGGGGGCGCTTTTCGCTCCGGAAATTATTAATCGTACTGCAATTCGCCTGCTCGGCTACGCTGATTATGGCTACGGTGGTACTGAACCGGCAACAGCATTTCATGCAAACCAAGAACTTGGGCTATGAGCGGGCGCATATCTTCACGATGGATGTGATGACCATCCCGAATATACGGAACTCGTATGCTGCCTTTGCGCAGGAGTTGTCGCAACAGCCCGGCATTGTGGGCGTGGCCAGCTCGGAACAAGAGATATTGAATATAGGGAATTTCTGCAATTTCGACTGGGAGGGCGCACCGGACGAGACTTTTTCTGTAGCCTCCATGGGTATTGACCGCCATTTGTTTTCGCTGCTCGATGTGTCGTTTGTGGCAGGGCAGGGGTTCAGCGGCACGCCGGCCGACAGCACCTGTGTGATTGTGAACGAAGCCACCGTGCGCATGATGAACGTGAGCGACCCGCTAAATATGCCTGTCTATGTGTCGAACTGGGGACTGCACGGGAAAATCACCGGCGTGGTGAAAGATTTTCATTTTAGACACATGAGCCAGCCCATTGCGCCGATGGCCATGACGTTGGTTTCTCACTACTGGACTATCTACGTGAAAACGGCGCCCGGCCAGGCCGCAGAAGCCATTGCCGCCACCAAACGCATCTGGGAAAAATTCGACACGGAATACCCGTTTACCTACAAGTTCATGGACGACACGTTTGATGAGATGTACCGGAATGATATCCGCACACGGAATTTATTCAATGTGTTTGCGCTGTTGGCCATCTTCATCTCCTGCCTCGGGCTTTTCGGCTTGGCGTCCTACACCGCCGAAACCAAAACGAAGGAAATCGGTATCCGCAAGGTGCTGGGCGCAACAGTGGCGGACGTCATCGGCATGCTGTCGAGAGAATTTTTGCTGTTGGTGGGCGTTGCACTGTTGGCGGCGTTTCCTGTGGCGTGGTATATTATGGAACGAATGTTACAGCAGTATGCCTATCGCATTTCCATTTCGTGGTGGATATTTGCATTGGCGGCCGTTGCGGTGACCGTACTGACCGTGCTCAGCGTGGGCGTCCAAGCCTGCCGCGCCGCCACCGCCAACCCGGTGAAAGCGATAAAGACGGAATAAACCTCCCCCCAGCCCCCTCCAGGAGGGGGAGTAGTTAAGAACTAAAAGTTAAAAACTAATAAATTAATCACATTAAACAATTAATTACATTAGCACATTATTTGAATATTTGTAGAAATTGCTTACTTTTACACTCCGGTAAGAATATTGAAACACTAAAAAATAATATCATGAAAAAAGGATTAGTTTTATGCATTATGCTGGGCTTTGCCGCAGTGCTGCAGGCGCAGGATATAAAGTTGAACGCCCCCGAAAGGAAAGGCGGGAAAAACCTGCTGGAAGCGTTGAACGAACGCCGCTCCGAACGCGTGTATGTAAAAAAAACGATGCCGGCGCAAACGCTTTCCAATTTGCTTTGGGCCGCCAACGGCTTCAACCGCGACGACAAGCGCACGGCGCCCACTGCCATGAACAGGCAGGAAATGGAGCTTTATGTGGTGTTTGATGACGGCGCGTATTTCTACGACGCCAAAAAAAACGTGCTTCAACAGGTTGTGGAAGGCGATGTGCGGGCCGCCCTGGGGCAGCCCAACATCACCAATGAGGCCGCCCTGTCCATTGTAATGGTGGCCGACTTGAACAAATCGTCCAATGAAAGTGCGCGTATTTCTTCAGGGTATATTTCACAAAACATTTACCTATTTGCCGCGTCGGAAGGGCTGGGTACGGTGGCGCGCGGCTCTTTCAAAGGCGATGAGCTGGCAAAGGCTTTGCGCTTGGGCGAAAAGCAAACCGTGATACTGGTACAGCCGGTAGGCTTTTTGAAGTAGGCGGCGCTACGCCCCTTAACTCACTTTGAGGTTCGCAGGATTTTGCCAGTGCTCATAGCGTTTTCTTACCTCCGAATGGGGTGTGGTTTTTCCGTTAGCAGCATCGACCGGTCCTTGCTCTATAGATGCTTGTTCTTCTGCCGAAAGTGTGCTCCACCAATCTTGCCGGTGTGTGCTTCGCTCTTTAATATTGCCAGGCAGACCAAGCGTTGTAGGGTCATTTAGTCCCGTTATCCAATGAATAATGTCTAACTTTTGTGCCGTAGCGTTCATAATGTTTCTTTTTTGCAAAGACACAAAATATCTATTATCTATTCGTCTATTGGTCTGTTCAGCAAAGCAACCACTTCGGGCAGGCTGGTGAAATCGGGAATTACCCACTGCACATGCTGTTTCAGCAGGGTGGGGGCGAGGGTAGTGGCTACGCCCACCACTTTCGCGCCGGCGTTTTTGGCCGCCGTGATGCCTGCCAAAGAATCTTCAAAAACAATACACTCCTCCGGCGCCGACTGGAGTTGCGAGGCCGCCAACAGGTAGCACATCGGGTCGGGTTTCCCTTTGGTGATATGGTCGGCGGTAACCACCACCGGGAAATAGCGCTCGAGCGGGAGTTTTTTCATGGCCGCCTCCATTTTCGCGGCAGGCGAGCTGGTCACAATCGCCTTCTTGTAACGATGCGTTTCGAGATAGGCGATAAACGCCATAACGCCGGGCACCGGCGGAAATTCCATTTGCAACTCGAAGGCTGCCGTGCGCTCCAGAATGTTGATTTTTTCCTGCGCCGGATATTTTCCAAAATATTTATCCATGATTTCCTGTAGCGGAACACCTTTTATCAGCGATGCAAAATTTGAAATTCCGAACTTATATTCTTCGGCTATCCGGTTAAAGAACATATCATATTGCGGCTCCGTGTCGGCTACCACACCGTCGAAATCAAACAAAACAGTTGTAATCATAATGTAAACATCCCCCTTAAAATTAGTTTGCAAAGGTAGTAAAAACTGCCGGAATGGGAATATTTTAGGTATTTCTTCACTGCATTTTCCCTATTTTTAGGTATTTTATAAGATGCAAATACGCCTTACCTTTGCACCATCTTTTCATGGGATTACTGAGCCATTGTTAAAATCAGGGGAACCGCGGCATAGAGATGTGTTGCGGCTCTTTCTTTTAAAAATAAGTTGTACCTTTGTCCCATTCTAAATTATAATGATATGCACAAACTGGGAAAATACAAGGAAACCGACAGCATGGGCGACCTGATTACGGAACATTACAGGATGCTTCTGTTGATTAGCCGTTTTGGTATTGCACTCGGGTTCGGGGATAAAAACATAGGCGAAGTATGTCGCGAAAGCGGCGTGGACGTGACCACGTTTCTCGCCATTGTGAATATGCTGTTTGACGAAGACGACGCCTGCAATGACGTGTCGGAAAATATTTCTGTCGAGTCGTTACTCTCCTACCTGCACAATACGCACGACTACTTTCTTAATTTCCGCCTTCCGGCTATCAGGGCCAAACTCTATGAGGCAATAGGCGGGGAGCAGGGAAACCTTTCGCATGCCATTATGAATTATTTCGACGAATATGTGGCCGAAGTACAGAAACACATGATGTATGAAGAAAAAACCGTATTCCCTTACGTGCGCTCATTGCTCGACGGCGAAAAGAAAATTGATTATAACATTAACGTGTTTTCGCGGCAACACGACCGGATAGAAGCGCGCCTCACGGAATTTAAGCAAATCATCATAAAATATTATCCGGTGAAAAGCACCAATGAACTCAACAATGTGTTGAATGATATTTTCAACTGTGAGCGCGACCTCGCGTTGCATAACGCCATTGAAGACCGCTTGTTTGTGCCTTCAATCATGGCGTTGGAAAAGAAAAAAGATCTACACGCATGAGCGCCCCGGTAAAAATAACATTGGCCGAACCTTCGGTGATTATTCGCAACGGAATGTTGTCGATATTGAGGCGGCTGAGCACGCTGCATGTGGAGGTATTTGAGGTGAGCGATATGGAGCAGTTGAAAAATTCGTTAGGATGGCAGAAGCCCGATGTGTTGATGGTCAATCCCTCATTCCTCGACGGTTTTTCCCTGCAGCAAATCAAAAAAGAGGCAAACAGCGACCAGCTGCGCTGCATTGCGCTGCAAAGCGCGCTGGCCGACAGCAGCACACTGAAAGCGTATGACGAAGTTGTATCCATATACGACAGCGCAGACCAGATTAAAGAAAAACTCACAAAGATTATTCACGAACCGGAAGAAGACCGGCGGCATGAGTCGTTGAGCGGCCGGGAGAAGGAAGTGATTGTGTGTGTGATTAAGGGCATGACGAATAAACAGATTGCCGATGAGTTGCGCCTCTCCACACATACGGTGATTACGCACCGCCGGAATATTTCTGCGAAACTGCAAATCCACAGCACCGCCGGCCTCACCATTTACGCCATTGTAAACAAATTGGTGGAACTCGACGAGGTGAAAAACTTTGTGGCGGATGTTGATAATTAAATAAGTTTTTTTATATTCGTATACATAACAGGCAGGAGACATTGTCCGCTCCGCTGATATTTGGTGGAAATATGCAAGTGTTATCGCTTTGTCACATTTTTCTTTTTTTATTAAACTCTTGAAATCTGTTGCTCTTAGCAGATGTGTTGAAGTTGTTTTTGTATTTGTTTTATATTTTTAGTATTTTTGTTGTGTCCGGATTGACTTTATAGTCCGTAAAACTTAAAAATTAACTAATCATGGAACACTACCACGCATACGCGCTGCACAACTTCCGCACAATTCCTCAAATCGCTTCACTGCCGGAAGACATGATTAGGGATATTGAAACGGTGGGAAAAGTATTGCCGTTCAAAACAAATAACTACGTAATAGACGAACTGATTGACTGGGGCAGGGCAGAGGACGATGCGCTGTTTACGCTCAATTTCCCGCGCCGCGACATGCTGGAAAAACGGCACTGCGCAACGGTAGAACGACTAATGGCGCAAAATGTTTCCAAAGAAATATTAGACGCCGAAATCCAACGAATACGATTATCGTTAAACCCCAATCCGGCAGGGCAGGAGCACAATGTGCCCTGTCTGGGCGAAATCAAATTGAGGGGCATTCAACATAAATACCCGGAAACCATCCTGTTTTTCCCCAGTCAGGGGCAAACATGCCATGCCTACTGCACCTTTTGCTTCCGCTGGCCGCAGTTTTCGGGCATGAGCGGGCTGAAGTTCGCGATGAAAGAAACCGACCTGCTCCTGAAATACCTTCGCCTGCACGGGGAGGTGACGGATATTCTTTTCACCGGCGGCGACCCAATGACCATGAGCGCCGCCATACTGGATTCGTATATCACCCCTTTGCTGACGCCTGAATTTGCGCATATCCGCTCTATCCGCATCGGCACAAAATCGCTGTCGTATTGGCCTTATCGCTACTTAACGGATGACGACAGCGACGACTTGCTACGCTTGTTTGAACGGGTGATTAAGTCCGGCAAAAACTTGTCGGTGCAGGCGCATTTCAACCATCCGCGGGAGTTGCAGACCGAAGCGCTGCGGCAAGCCATAATAAGGATACGGGGCACCGGCGCGCAAATACGCACCCAGTCGCCGGTAATGCGGCACATTAACGACAGGCCCGAGCTGTGGTCGGAGATGTGGCGCCGGCAGGTTGATTTGAATTGCATCCCCTACTACATGTTTATTGCCCGCGACACGGGCGCCAGGCATTATTTCGAGCTTCCGCTGGAAAAATGCTGGAATATCTTCAGGCGGGCATACCGCAAGGTAAGCGGCCTGTGCCGTACGGTGCGCGGCCCGAGCATGAGCGACCACCCGGGGAAAATACAGGTGCTGGGCGTGCAGGAAGTAAAAGGCGAGAAAGTGTTCGTATTGCGGTTTCTTCAAGGCCGCAATCCCAAGTGGGTCGACATTCCGTTCTTCGCGGCCTACGACCCCAAAGCCACGTGGTTCAACCAACTGAAACCGGCATTTGGAGAAGCGAAATTCTTCTTTGAGGAATCGAAAACACCTGTTACCACAAAGCCGTTCCTGTTTGAATAATGTTCGGCGTAGCCGCGCACAGGTGATACAACTTCCTCCCCCCCTCATAATTAACACATTTTAACACTATTACGTTTGGAATTTAAAAAAAACTCTTTACCTTTGCGCCCGATTTGACTATCAAAGTCAAATTTTTTTTATATATTCCACAATAAAAATCATTTAG
>JAITIL010000127.1 GCA_031279475.1 Prevotellaceae bacterium
AATCCCGTGAATACCGTCAGGTGAAAAAATCCCATAGGGATTTCCGTCCGGTAGAAAAATGCGGGAAATTAACCCGCGCATGCCGTCAGGTCTGCGCACCAAATTCATGCCAATGTCACTAGGTCGCATCCCTACGGGATGCTGTTTGCGGGGCGGAAATGAAAAAATCCCGTGAATACCGTCAGGTGAAAAAATCCCAGCGGGATTTCCTCCCGGTAGAACAATGCAGGAAATTAACCCGCGCATGCCGTCAGGTATGCGCACCAAATTAATGCCAATGTCACAAGGTCGCATCCCTACGGGATACCGTTTGCGGGATGGAAATGCCGTTTCTACCAGGCGTGCATCTTCTACCGGGCGTGCATCCCTCACGGGATGCTGTTTGCGGGGTGGGAATGAAAAAATCCCGTGAATATCATCAGGTGAAAAAATCCCATAGGGATTTCCGTCCGGTAGAAAAATGCAGGAAATTAACCCGCGCATGCCGTCAGGTATGCGTACAAATTCCACAAAGGTCGCATCCCTCACGGAACGTCTGCCGCGACAAAGGGCAGGTGCGGTAGTCGGTGGTTTCCTCCTCTCCGTTCGATTTGCGCACTCCGGCTGGAACGACGGCGCTTTTGTAATTCGTTTAATTCGCATAAATTCGTTTAATTCGTATTTTTAAAAAAAAGGCCGCCGGTTTGCAACAGATGATAAAAAGAAGAAGAACTAATCACCAGCAGCCCTTTATTAACTAAGAACTAAGAGTTAAGAACTAAGAATTATTAATTAGTCACAGTAGCACATTAAATAACTAATCACATTAATTAGTAATGTATATTTAAAATATAAAATAGTAACAAAAGACAAAAGATTGCAACATGAAGAGCAAACAACAAGTACCACAATCTTCAATCTTTTGTTGCTATTCCCACCTTACAGTAATTAAGAGATTAAGTTATTAGGAGATTAAGAAAATGCAAAGATCTTAATCACTTAATTTCTTAGTCACTTAATCACTAAAATAAGGGTAGCGCGAGCCTGTAGAACAATTTATTTTAAAGAAGTGGTCATGAGAAACCAATATCAAACAAATAAATTAGGCCCACACTTGTCTTTCTAACAATAAATAAACTGGGGAAAAAAAGAAATGTGGGCGCTAACTCTATTCCTCTGTGATATATTCGGAAATTTCTCATGTTTCTTCTTCGAGAGTACTAAAAGCGAGCGCCAACAAATAATAAAAAGAACGAATCATGTTTCTGGGGACAAATGTAAACACAATTTTTTAAATTCCAAATATTAAAACGTTAAATTTTGTTATTTCGGCCACTCGCCCACTTCCAAATCGCGGATATCGCCACCGTCGAGCACAAAGCGCACGGCTGTGCGCACGATGTGGAGGCCGCGCAGGCCTGCCCCGCCGGGGTTGATATGCAACAGATGACAGCGTTTGTCGTTCATCACTTTCAGGATGTGCGAATGTCCGCTGATAAACAGCTTGGGCGGCTGTGTTTCAATCAGGCGGCGGGCTTCCGGCGCATAATTGCCCGGATAGCCGCCAATGTGCAGCATCAAGACATCCACGCTTTCCTCTTCAAAGCGCTGTACTTCGGGATAGACCGTGCGCACATGCCAATCGTCGCAATTGCCCACTACGGCGCGCAAGGGCTTGAACGCCGCCATCTCGTCGGCCAGTTCGATGGAGCCAATGTCGCCGGCATGCCACAATGCATCCACCCCATCAAAGAAACGGCGCAGTTTTTCGTCAAAACAGCCATGTGTATCAGAAAGTAACCCTATTTTTTTCATCAGACTTTAATGAATATTTTCCGCCGGTGGAACAGCCAGGCCACGAGCCACAGGAGCAGGGCGCACACAAGGGCATAGCAGAACGACCCCGCTTCGTTATTCCCGAAAAACGCGGCACACAGGTTTTTGTAAAACCATTGCGATATGCTGACTGCACTGCCTGCCGGCGTTGTCCACACGATAATTTTCCCGAACGACAGGGCAAAAACAGCAGCTAAAACGTAGATAAGTAATGTGTTTTTCCCGAATATGGTAAACAGATACGTCCACTTTGACCATCTACATACATCTATGAGGAAAACCAGACAGCCATAGCTAATCCATGAATAGCTTATCATTTTAACAACAGAAGTAGTATTTACGGGGACAGTGTACTCCCATACACTGCCGATAAGGAAACACGACAGCCCTACAATGAACAGGCCGAGCGATAAAAGGAGCCGGCTGGTACGACCGTGACAGAAAATTATGGTAGCATAACCCGTAAGGACAATAATCATACTGGACAACATTCTTAAAACGTTTACCGGGAAGGGCAGGAAAGTCTGACAACATATAATGGTCAATAACAGCACTACCGAAATCAGAAAACGTAAACGCTTCAGCCATAATACCAGCAAAGCCGTGAGGCCATAAGATATTGCAATATAGCATAATTCATTTATTTCGAAAAAGTGCGAAACGCGCGTGTTAATCATATTCAAGAGATTGAGCACTATGCTTATGCCCAAAAGCAAGGCTACGCGCCGGCCTATTTTTACGGCAATTCGTTTGCTCCACGAAAATTCATATTTTGAGAAAGAATAGAACATGGAGAGGCCCATGGCAAAGAGAAAAAATGAGTACACCATGTCCGTGAGCATATTACCTTCCGGATAATGTAAAACGGTATAGACATAACTCGGATTACCAGGGAATTTGACTAATAGCAATCCTAATACCGCCATTCCCCGTAATACGTCCAATACAAGATTCCTGTGGTCTATTTTTTGTACTATAAGCATATTTGCAAATTTAATAAAAAACTATCTTTGTACAAAAATTATGCCATGACTGTCTTTTACACTCCCAGTATTACCGGTTTAACCCATGTCCTTAATGAGGAGGAATCCCTACATTGCGTGCGCGTATTACGTTTTGGCGAAGGCCATACGGTGCACCTGGCCGACGGGCGCGGCACGTTATACACGGCGCGCATCGTAGCCGCCCACCCGGAAGCGTGCGAGCTGGAAGTAATACGCAAAGAGGAACACTACAAGCCACACCCCTACAGGCTGCACATGGCCATAGCGCCCACCAAAAGTATGGAGCGTTTTGAATGGCTGCTCGAGAAAATCACGGAAATAGGCGTGGACGAAATCACACCCTTGCTTTGCGAACACTCCGAACGCCGCGTGCTGAAACACGAGCGCATGGGGAAAATCCTTGTGGCGGCCATGAAACAATCGCAGAGGGCCCAACTGCCGTTATTGCATGAGATGACGCCGGCGTTGGATTTCGTGAGAAAAGAATTCCAGGGGAAGAAGCTGATGGCGCATTGTGCGCCGGGCGAGAAAACCGCCCTTCCCAAGGCTTTGCAGGGGTGTCGCGATGCGCTTATCCTGATTGGGCCGGAAGGCGATTTCTCCCCTGCCGAAATAGCGGCGGCCATGCAACACGGGTTTGAGGCGGTGAGCCTCGGCGACACGCGCCTGCGCGTGGAAACCGCCGGCGTTGTGGCCTGCTGCCAGATGCATACCCAGTGGCAGTGATGATATTGCTTGGTATAATAATTTATATCTATAATGAAGCATGGCGACAACACCCGGGGTAATAGCGCGTTTTTCCCTTTCCGACAAGTCCGGGCGGGATACTTTGGAGCAAGCGGCTTTCATATTTTTCAACGATTGTTTTAATCGGGAAGACGTCACTGTTTTGTCAATCTCGATAACTATTGTGTTGTCTTTTTTTTAAAATAAGGGAAAGATTAGTGTAAAGATACATAAAAGGCTTCACATATACACAGACCGATAAAAATTCGGTTGAAAAACCTGTCTTCACTGCGTTTCGTTTGGTACAGTCAGCGCGCAACCGGCTGGACGGGCACTGCGTCCAAGAAACAACGAAAGTGCCGGAAAATACAAGGGTTAGTTCTTAACTCTTAGTTCTTAGTTCCTTACGGATGCCGTCAGGAAGCGCCGGCAATACTGAACAAGAACGGCCGGCCGTTCTCGCTTAAAGCGGCCGACCGTTCCCGCTTAAAGCGGCCGGCCGTTCTTGTTTTATGTTGCCGGCTGATCTCGCTTAAAGCAGCCGGCTGATCTCGCTTAAAGTGGCCGACCACTCTCGCTTAAAGTGGCCGACCACTCTCGTTTTATGTTGCCGGCATTATTCGCTTAGAAATGCCGACGTTTCCCGCTTAGAAATGCCGGCGTTTCCCGCTTAGTAATGCCGGCGTTTCTTGTTCAGTCAGGTCGACCTGCCTCGTTCGGGAGTGCCGGCACGGTTCAGGCCAGGCATGGATCATCATCATGGACATACAGAGAGACCTATTTCCAACGACATCGGGCTGGCATTTTTCTTGAACTTGGGCTTCGCGGTGCTCGAATTGCTGGGCGGGCTGCTAACGAACAGCGTCGCCATCCTGTCGGACGCCTTTCACGACGCCGGCGATTGTGTGTCGCTGGGGGCGTCGGGGGTACCTGCAAAAGGTGTCGGGGCGCGGCCGCAATAACCGCTACTCCTACGGATACCGCCGCTTCTCGTTGCCGGGTGCGCTATTCATTTCGGTGGTGCTGCTTACGGGGTCGATATTTATAATTAAAGAAAGTGTCGCACGCCTCATAGTTCTTAAGTGAGGAGGCCGGCCACAACCCACAGGGCAAACAGCACCGACGCTACGCCGTTGGTGGTGAAGAACGCCGCATTGAGGCGCCGCAGGTCGTTGGCCTTGACGAGGCAGTGCTGGTAGGCAAGCAGCGCGACGAAAATGGCCGCACCCGCCCAGTAGCACCATGTTCCGCACAGCGCCACGCCGGTAATCATAACGAGCAGGCCCGCCGCCACATGCAGCCACACCGACAGGCGCAGGGCTGCTTTCCGTCCGAACGCAGCGGGGATGGAATGTAGCCGCTCCTGTTTGTCAAACTCCTCGTCGGGTAAGGCGTAGAGCACGTCGAAGCCGGCTGTCCAAAAGAGCACAATAGCCGAGAAATACAGCGGGGCGGCGGCAAAGGCGCCCGTCACCGCAAGGTAGGCGCCCACCGGGGCGATGGCCAGGCTCAGCCCAAGGAACAGGTGGCACAGCCACGTGAAGCATTTGGTGTAACTGTAGCCCAACACCAGCGCCAGCGCCACCGGCGACAGGTAAAAGCACAAGGGGTTTAACAAGGCTGCCGCAGCAATAAAGGCCGCCGCATTGATGATGCAAAAAGACAACACCCGGCCGGCCGGCAACACGCCCCGCGGTATTTCGCGCTTTGCCGTGCGCGGGTTGCGGGCGTCGATAAAGCGGTCGGCGTAGCGGTTAAAGCTCATGCCGGCATTGCGCGCAGACACCATGCACAGCAACATGAGCGGCAACACCCGCCAATCGAACTGCGGCGCGGCCTTTACGCCATACGCAAAGCCAATGCAGGCAAAAGGCAATGCGAACAGGGTGTGTGCGAATTTTACGAGTGATAAATAGTTCTTCACCATCGGCAGATTTAAGGGTGATTTGCGTTACCGCAATACAGCGCCGGCTTCCCGTTCAAAGGCTTTGAGCAGGTTGTTCATCAGGCGTTCGATATCCTGGTCGGCGAGGGTCTTGTCGGCGCTTTGCAAGGTGAAGCCCAGGGCATACTGTTTCTTCCCGGCGGGCAGTTTCCCGCCACGGTACACGTCGAAAAGGTTCACTTGTTTCAATAAGCGCTTTTCGGTTTTGAACGACACGGCATACAGTTGGGCAAACGTTACGGCTTCGTCTACCACCAGCGCCAGGTCGCGGCGCACTTCGGGGAACTTGGGCAGTTCGGCAAACAACACCCGCTGCGCCTGTTGCGCCTCAAGCAGCACGTCCCACCCGATTTCCGCCATATACACGTCCTGTTTTATGTCGAACTGCTTGCGCAAGGCGTGGCTTGCCACCGCGATGGTGGCCAGCGGCTTCGACTTCCAGCGCAACACAATGCCGTCGGAGAACAGGTCACTGTCGGCCGCCGCTGTTTCCAGGTTATAGCTGTTGACGCCAAACCGGGCGCATATTTTTTCGACATACCCTTTCAGGACAAAGAAACCGGAGGCTTCCTGTTTCTTCGCCCACGACTGTTCGTGCGTCATTCCTGTCATGAACAGCGCCAGGCAGGCCGTTTCCGTGTAGGCCGCCAGCCCCCTGTCTGCCTTTTCCGGGTCGTAGAAAGAGGTGTTGCCAAACTCATACAGCTTCAAGTCGGACGCTTGCCGGTTGATGTTGCGGGTTATCGCTTCGAGGCCGCCAAACAGCAGCGTGCGGCGCATCACGTTCAGGTCGCTGCTCAGCGGGTTGTGTATTTTCACTTCCTGCGACGCGGGAAAGGCCGCCCATTTGGTATAATACTCGCCTTTGGTCAGCGAGTTGTTCATCATCTCGTAAAAGCCGTTGGCCGTAAGGTAGTCGGAAATAACGTCCTGCAACCTTTCCTTGTCGGGACGCCGCCGCGC
Organism: Prevotellaceae bacterium; assembly: GCA_031279475.1. Classification (GTDB taxonomy): domain Bacteria; phylum Bacteroidota; class Bacteroidia; order Bacteroidales; family UBA932; genus JAIRLC01. The sequence continues at coordinate 6,454 of JAITIL010000127.1, forward strand.
GTTGACCGATATTTGAATAGCGCCGGGGATTTCCACGTTGTTGTATCCGTAAATCCGCAGCAGTTCTTCCACCACATCGGCCTCGCGGGTCACATCCACGCGGTAGGTGGGCGCCGACGCCACGAGTCCGCCGGCGTCTTCACCGGTAATGACGAAATCCAGCGCCGTCAATATCCGTTTGATTTGTTCGGGGGGAATGGCTTTCCCGATGAGCCGCGCCATGCGGTCGAAGCGCAGTTGCACCGTGGCCGGCTGCACCGGCTGTGGATAACAGTCTGCGATTTTTCCCACAACCGTGCCGCCGGCTACTTCCTGAATGAGCAACGCCGCCCGCTTCAGGGCATACAGCGTAATGGCAGGGTCGGCGCCACGCTCGTAGCGGAACGACGCATCGGTGTTTAAACCGTGGCGGCGCGCGGTTTTCCGCACCCACACCGGATTAAAGTACGCGCTTTCCAAAAACACCTCGGTGGCGGTTCCGGTTACGCCGGCGTTTAATCCGCCGAATACGCCGGCTATGCACATGGGTTGCGATGCGCTGCATATCATCAGGTCGTGGTCGCTCAATTTGCGCGTCACGCCGTCGAGCGTCACAAAGGGGGCGCCGTCCTTGCAGGTGCGCACCACGATTTGCCGGCCGTCGACATGCGCCACATCAAAGGCGTGCAGCGGCTGTCCCACTTCATGCAATACAAAATTCGTGACGTCTACCACGTTGTTAATCGGGCGCAGGCCGATGGCTTTAAGCCGCTTTTGCAACCACTCCGGCGAGTCCTGCACCTTTACGCCCTGTATGGTAATGCCCGAATAGCGCGGGCAGGCCGCAGTGTTTTCAACGGTTACCGCCACGCCGTGCCCGGGGCCTTCGCTGAAGGCAGCGGTAGAGGGCAATTGCGCTTCCAGCCCCAGAACCGCCGCCAGGTCGCGCGCCACGCCAAAGTGCGAGGCCGCGTCAATGCGGTTGGGCGTAAGTCCTATTTCGAATATCGTGTCGGTTTCCACGTGCAGCACATCCCGCAACGGCGTGCCGGGTTTGACGTTTGCGTCGAGCACCATGATGCCGTCGTGCGAAGCGCCCACGCCCAATTCGTCTTCAGCGCATATCATGCCCAAGGAGTCCACCCCGCGCAGTTTCGACCGTTTGATTTTTATCTCTTCGCCGTTCGCAAAATACAGCGTGGCGCCGATGGTGGCTACCGGCACTTTTTGTCCGGCCGCCACGTTGGGCGCGCCGCATACAATTTGCAGCGGTTCGGCCGCGCCCACGTCTACTTTCGTTACGCGCAGGCGGTCGGCGTCGGGATGCTGCACGCATTCCAGCACGTGGCCTGCAACCACGCCCGCAAAACCGCCCCGCACGCCGCCGGTTTCTTCCGCCGATTCTACTTCCAGCCCTATGGCGGTTAACAGTTCTGCCACCCGCGCAGGGCTTTCAAGACACGGGACGTATTCTTTCAACCAGTTGTATGAGATTTTCATGTTGTGCTGCTTAATGGGCGTCTAATAGCGGTAGTGTTCCGGTTTGTAGGGGCCGTCTGCCGGCACGCCGATGTAGGCGGCCTGCGCGTCTGTCAGCCTGGTGAGCCGCACGCCCAGTTGATGCAGGTGCAAGCGCGCCACTTCTTCATCAAGTTTTTTAGGTAACCGGTATACGCCAAGTTCGTAGGGCTTTGTCCAGAGTTCAATCTGCGCCAGCGTCTGGTTGCTGAACGAATTGCTCATCACAAACGACGGATGCCCTGTGGCGCAGCCCAGGTTCACCAGGCGGCCTTCGGCCAGCAGGAAAATGGCGTGTCCGTCGGGGAATACATATTTGTCGACTTGCGGCTTGATGTTTATTCTTTTGACGCCTGTAAAGTTTTCCAGCGCGTCAACCTGTATTTCGTTATCGAAATGGCCGATGTTGCACACAATGGCCTGGTCTTTCATCCTGGCGAGGTGGTCAATCGTAATCACGTCGCGGTTTCCGGTGGTGGTGACATACACGTTGCCTTCGCCTAACGCGTCTTCTATGGTGGCCACTTCAAAGCCCTCCATGGCCGCCTGCAAGGCGCAAATGGGGTCAATTTCCGTTACAATCACGCGGGCGCCGTAGGCGCGCATGCTGCGGGCGCAGCCTTTGCCCACGTCGCCGTAGCCGCACACCACAACTACCTTTCCGGCAATCATCACGTCGGTGGCGCGCTTGACGCCGTCGGCGAGCGACTCGCGGCAGCCGTACAGGTTGTCGAACTTCGACTTGGTTACCGAGTCGTTGACGTTGATGGCGGGGAACATCAGTTCGCCGCGCTCTAACATTTGGTATAAGCGATGTACGCCGGTGGTGGTTTCTTCGCTCACGCCCTTTATTTCGGCCGCGATACGTGTCCACTTGCCTGTATCTTCCTTGAGGGTGCGCTGCAGCAGGTTGAGGATTACGCTTTCTTCCCTGCTGTCGGGTTTGCGCGAGGCGAACGACGGGTCTTTTTCGGCTTTCACGCCCCAATGCACCAGCAGGGTGGCGTCGCCGCCGTCGTCTACAATCAGGGTGGGGCCTTTGCCGCCGTCGAAGGAGAGCGCCTGTTCGGTGCACCACCAGTATTCTTCGAGGGTTTCGCCTTTCCACGCAAACACCGGCACGCCCGACGCGGCAATGGCGGCGGCGGCGTGGTCTTGTGTCGAGAAGATGTTGCACGACGCCCAGCGGACGTCTGCGCCCAGCGCTTTCAGTGTTTCGACGAGCACGGCGGTTTGCACCGTCATGTGCAGCGAGCCCATGATGCGCGCGCCTTTCAGCGGTTGTTGCGGGGCATACTGCGCACGAATGGCCATCAGTCCCGGCATTTCTTTTTCTGCAATTTCAATTTCTTTGCGGCCAAAATCCGCCAGGGTAATGTCAGCTACTTTATAATTCATATTCTTTTAAATTTGTTTGCAAAGGTAGGAAAAAACAATTACGAATACAAAACCGTTCACCGGTAGATGCGGTTGCGGCTGAGCGCCTGCTGGTACTCGCGGGCGTACCGGTTGTGCTGCGCCAGCGTTCTGGAGAAATTGTGGTAACCGCTGAAGTCGGCTTTGGCGCAGAAGTAAAGATACGGGTGCGTCTCGAAATCGAGCGCCGCGTCAATCGCCACGGGCGGCGGCACGCAAATGGGACCCGGCGGAAGCCCCGCATGTTTATAGGTGTTGTAGGGCGAGTCGATGGCCGTATGGCGCGTGAGCACGCGGCGCAACGCAAAATTGCCGAGCGCGTACTTGAGGGTCGGGTCGGCCTGCAGGGGGATGCCCCGCCGCAGCCGGTTCACATAAACGCCTGCAATGCGCGGCATCTCGTCGGCTTTCAAACTTTCCTCATACACGATGGAGGCCAGCGTTACCACCTCTTGCGGGGTCATCTGCATGGCAGCCGCTTTTTCGCGCCGCGAGGCGTTCCAGAACACGTCGTATTCTTTCTTCATCCGCTGCAGGAGCGCGTCGACGCTGATGTTCCAATACACCTCGTAGGTGTTGGGGATGAACATGCCCATGATGGTGGCGGGCGTGAAGCCGCAGGGTGTCGTGCGCAGGGTGTCGTTGAGCGCCTGCAGTATGGCGAGCGAGTCGGGCTGGATGTAACGCGACAGCAGGACGGCCAGCCGCCGGTTGGTGCGGATGTTCCCCGAAAGGGTTAACCGCACGGGCTCCTGCATGCCCAGCATTAGAATATGCACCAGTTGCCTGTTGTTCATGCCGTCGGAAAGCTTGTAGCGCCCGGAATGAATATTATCGGGATAACCTTTGCGCGCGGCAACGCTTATAAATGTATGTTCGTCTTTCAACACCTGCAGGCTGCGCAGGCTGTCGAGCACTTCGGTGAAGTCTGCGCCGGCGCGGACATACAAATACGCCGCCCCGCCAGGCAAGGACACGTTGGAAGCATAGTTGGCGTGGTAATGCCTGTAGCCTGAAACAAGCGCTACAACCAGCAAGGCAATAAGCACAACCGGCAAAATCACACGCCGGTTTTTAAAAAAATAGGTATTATGTATAATTTTCACAATATCTTGAATAGTTTTGAGGAGACAAATTTATAAAAAAATCTTATTTTTGTAAAAAATTTGTGTATGGATAACATCTTTTCTATTGCTATATTGGTGCTGGCGCTCATACTCCTCGGACTAAATTTTTTCCCGGGAAGGAGGCGAAAAACAGGAAACGCGGCTTCGGGCGACGTTAATCTCCGGACCTTGCAGCTGCAGGCCTGCGAACGGCTCATCCTGCTCATGGAGCGCCTGAATCCTACGGAGCTGGCGCTGCGCTACAACAACCGCGCCGGCACGGTGGCCGACCTGCAGCTGTTTCTGCTGAATGTGGTGCGTGACGAAACGGCGCACAATTACGCACAACAGCTTTATGTGAGCAATGCGGCCTGGACACAGGTGATGGCCGCCCGCAACACCGTCATGAACCTGATTAACCAGTCGGCCGCCGCATTGCAGCCCGGCGACCCGGCCGTGGCGCTCTCCAAAAAAATCATCGACAATGCCGCCCTGCTCGACCCGCAGCCTACGCTCACCGCCATCAAGGCGATAAAGGCGGAGGCCCGCAAGAATATAAAGACGTAGGGCATTATAATTCATCAAAAGTTGTACCTTTGTGCTATGGCGCGTATTGCTTTTATCATGAATCCTATCGCGGGAACCAAAAATAAGGAGGCCGCATGGTCGTACATCGGGCAGGTGTTTGGCCTGTCGCCCGACTATGAGCTTACGATGTACACTACCGCCTGCGCCAACGACGGATACCGGAAAGCCCTGCAATTCGCCACTGCCCGTTACGACGTGGTGGTGGCTGTGGGCGGCGACGGCACGGTGAACGAAGTGGCGCGCGGACTGCTGTACAGCCAAACCGCTTTAGGTATTATTCCGATGGGGTCGGGAAACGGCCTGGCGCGACATCTGCAACTCCCTTTAAATTTCCGCAAGGCCATTGAAATCATCCGCGCCGGCGACATGCAGGTTATCGACGCGGCCGAAATCAACAAGAAAATATTTTTCTGCACGGCCGGCGTAGGCTTCGACGCGCTTATCGGAAACCTCTTTAACCAGCGGGGGAAGCGGGGTTTTTACCACTACATCGGGCTGTCGACGAAAAAAGTGTTGCGCTACATGCCGCGCGAATATCTCATCCACATCGACGGAACGTCCTTACGGCGGAAAGCGTTCCTGATTACGGTGGCTAATGCCTCGCAATGGGGCAACAACGCTTATATCGCGCCGGAGGCCAATATCAGCGACGGCTGGCTCGATATCGTCATCCTGAATGAATATTCCCTCATTGAGGCGCCGCTGCTGCTGCCGCGCCTGTTCACGCGCTCCATCCACAAGGCCTGGTCGACCGAAGTGCTGCGCGGCCGCCACATCCGCATCGTCCGCATGAAAGACGATTACGTGCACTTCGACGGCGAGTCGGCCGTCATGGGAAAGGCCGTTGATATAAACGTCATCCCGCAAGCGCTGAAAGTAATTATTCCCTCCACTTGACGGATTTAAAGATTTCATGATTTAAAGATTTCATCCACTCCCTCAATCCAAACTCCCGAACTCTTTCAACCTCTTTGCCAAGGAATCCATGTCGGTGTAAAGCACCTGGCGGGCTTTGCTGCCTTCAAAGGGACCCACAATGCCGGCCTTTTCGAGCTGATCCATGAGGCGGCCCGCCCGGTTGTATCCTAAGTTGAGTTTGCGTTGCAGCAACGACGTAGAGCCTTGCTGATGCTGTACAATAATGCGGGCGGCCTCGTCGAACATCTTGTCGCGCCGGTCGAGGTCGACGTCGGCAGAGCCGTTACCGCTGCTGTTTTCCTCGCCGGAATACTCGGGCAAATAGAGGGCATGTTCATAGCCGCGTTGCGCGCCAATGTACTCACATAGTTTTTCCACTTCGGGCGTATCGACAAACGCGCATTGCACACGGGTCATTTCACCGCCGGTGGACACGAGCATGTCGCCACGCCCAATGAGCTGGTTAGCGCCGGTGGTGTCGAGGATGGTGCGGGAGTCGATACTCGAAATCACGCGGAAGGCGATACGCGCCGTGAAGTTCGCCTTGATAAGGCCGGTAATGACATTGGTGGTGGGGCGTTGCGTGGCAATCACCAGGTGAATGCCGATAGCCCTTGCCTTTTGCGCGAGGCGGGCGATAGGCTCTTCCAATTCACGACCTGCCGTCATCAGCAGGTCGGCAAACTCGTCAATCACCACCACAATGAACGGCAGGTAGCGGTGGCCTTTCAACGGATTAAGCCGGTGTTGAAAAAATTTCTCATTATATTCTTTTATGTTCCGCACTTGCGCCGCCTTTAGCAAATCATAGCGACCATCCATTTCCTGACACAGCGATTTCAAGGTATATACCACTTTTTGGGTATCGGTGATAATGGCTTCTTCCTCATCGGGGAGCTTGGCCAGGAAATGGCGCTCAATCTTCGCGTAAAGGGACAGTTCCACTTTCTTGGGATCAACCAGCACCAATTTTAATTCAGCCGGGTGCTTCCGGTAGAGCAATGAGGTAAGAATGGCATTCAATCCAACCGATTTGCCTTGTCCTGTGGCGCCTGCTACCAGCAAATGGGGCATCTTGGCAAGGTCGAACATGTAAATCTCGTCGGCAATCGTTTTGCCCAATACCACCGGCAAATCAAATTTCGATTCCTGAAACTTGGCAGAACGCATGACGGAAAGCATAGACACCGTTTCGGGATGTTCATTAGGCACTTCAATGCCTACCGTGCCTTTTCCCGGTATCGGCGCAATAATACGCACGCCAAGGGCTTTAAGGCTCAGCGCAATGTCGTCTTCCAGCCGTTTGATGGATGAAATGCGTACGCCCGCCTGGGGTACAATTTCATAAAGCGTCACGGTGGGGCCAATGGTGGCAATGATTTTATCAATACCTATTTTATAATCGCTGAGTGTTTTTTTGATTTTTTCCTTATTCTTCTCCAACTCGGCTTCACTGACTTTGGCTACTGCAGATTTATGCTCGTCAAGCAAATCTAAAAGCGGGCGCTTGTATCCCGACAGTTCCAGCGTGGGGTCAAAGAGTTCCTCTTCTTTATTTTCCTTGTATTCCTCCTCGTCTTCTTTCTCCACAACCTCAAACGTTATGGTATCCTCCTCCTGTTTGGCCACATCGACATCGTTACTTTCGTCGTCACTTTCACCATCACCACCATCTTCTTTAACTCCTCTAACTTCTTTGATTTCTACCACTCCTTCTTCCTTCGGTTTACACATAAAAGAAGTTACAATCCTCCTGTCAATCACAATGCACCACAGCAGCAGGAGAAACAAGAGCAGCAAAGCGGCGCCTGCAATACCCAGCGAAACGACCAGCCAACGGCTTATATGAAAGCCATGCGCGCCGCCCAATCCGTTACCGAAAAGGGCTTTCCACGGGGTATAGCCAAACACAAAACCGAAAAGTACGGAAAAGAGGACAAGGCCGGTGAGCGCGACTATAAAGCCTTTAAGTAAAGGAAGCCTTTTGATTTTTAAACACCAGCCGCCCGCAAGAAATATCAGGAAAGGAATGAAAAACGCAGCCAACCCGAAATACCGGCCAATCAAAAGGTGACTCCAACGGAAGCCAAGCGTACCGCCCTGATTGGCCGCCTCCACAAGCGGCGTATCGGCAGGGCGTTGCAGCAAGCTTTGATCAGCGTTCCATGTAAACAAATAAGAAATGAATACCACAATAGTATAGAGCGAAAACAGGCAAAGCAACACACCTGAAACAATGCGCAGTATATGTTTTATTTCCTTATTTTTTTCCGTCATGTGCACGTGTGATTTTTGCGCCAAGGGCATTTAAACGCTGGTCAATATGTTGGTATCCCCGGTCGATTTGTTCTATATTATGAATGACGCTAACGCCTTTGGCGCTCATGGCGGCAATAAGCAGCGCAATACCGGCGCGGATATCGGGTGAACTCATTTCAGCCGCGCGCAGGCGCATGCTGTGGTTATGTCCGATTACGGTGGCGCGATGCGGGTCGCAAAGGATAATCTGCGCGCCCATGTCGATGAGTTTATCGACAAAAAAGAGGCGGCTTTCAAACATTTTTTGATGAATGAGCACCGTGCCTTTGGCTTGGGTAGCCACTACCAGAAAAACGCTCAGCAGGTCGGGTGTTAATCCCGGCCAGGGCGCGTCGGCAATGGTCATGATTGAACCGTCGATAAACGATTCTATTTCGTAATATTGTTGTGCAGGCACCAGCAGGTCGTCGCCGGCGCGTTCCAGCGCAATGCCGAGGCGGCGGAATTGTTCGGGGATAATTCCCAAATTATCATACGACACATTTTTAATACATATTTCGCTTTGCGTCATAGCGGCCATGCCGATAAAACTGCCCACTTCAATCATATCGGGCAGTATGGTGTGTTCGGCGCCACCGAGTCTGGCCACACCTTCAATCGTCAAGAGGTTGGAGCCGACGCCCTGTATGCTGGCGCCCATGCGGACGAGCATTTTGCAAAGTTGTTGCACGTATGGCTCGCAGGCGGCATTGTAGATGGTGGTGACGCCCGCCGCCATGACCGCCGCCATGATGATGTTGGCGGTGCCGGTCACCGAAGCCTCATCAAGGAGCATGTAAGCGCCCTTGAGCTGCTTGGCCGCCACATGATAGCAACCCGACTGTGTTTCATAATTAAATACAGCGCCCAAATTTTGAAACCCGGTAAAGTGGGTGTCGAGGCGGCGGCGGCCTATCCGGTCGCCGCCCGGACGAGGCATGTAGCCTTCGCCGAAGCGGGCAAGCAACGGGCCGATAATCATAACCGAGCCCCGCAACGCCGCTGTTTTTTTCTGAAAAGCCGGCGTTTTGAGCACATCAAGGTGAATATCGGCGGCGCAACACGCGTAGCTGCCCGGCGCTATTTTTTCTACGGCGACGCCTATATCGCCCAATAGTTCCAACAGGTTCAAGACGTCCACAATTTCGGGAACGTTATGTATCGTAACTTTATGAGGCGTCAAAAGCGCTGCACACAAAATTTGCAACACTTCATTTTTTGCTCCCTGCGGGCGAATTTCACCCTGGAGGCGACACCCACCCTCTATGTGAAATGTGGACATCTTTTTCTTACTTTTAATTTGGGAAACCCTGATTTTCCGAATTTCCCGATCTTTTCTTCTTTTTTTTCTTCTTTTTCTTCTTCTTCAACGCCGAAGCAGCTTTTGGCGACCGGTTGTTCAGTTCTTGAAGCACTTCCTGCTGAATATCGGCCAGGCGCATTTCAGGTGTGATACGGATACGTCCCTTGGAGAGGGCAACCATATCGCGGAAGATAATTTCATCGGTTACCGAATCCTTATTCCAAGTAAGGTATTCGCGCTTCATGAAATTACCCAATGTCACCACCAACGCATCATTATTTTCGGTAGCGGGACGTGCGGAAATGGAGTCAATCATATCTTGCACGTTACGTCCGTAGTGCATAATGCGTACGGGGGTAGTCACATGCGGAATGATGGCGGGCTTTTCCTGAAACGACTCGCGGGAGGGGATGGGATAGGGCGAATCAATGTCGATATTGAAATCGGCAATAATCTGCACGTGGTCCCACAATTTATGTTTGAAATCGTTGACGTCGCGCAGGTGGGGATTCAGGTCACCCATAATAGAAACCAACGCCATGATTTGCTCATTACGTTTGTCGCGGTCTTTGATATTCGCTACATATTGTATCATTTTCTGAATGTGGCGTCCATATTCGGGAAGCACAAGTTTCTTACGTTGCGTGTTATATTCGGTAAACGGATACACCACATCTCTACTGTTTTCCATAATTTTAGATTACATCTTTAGCGTGCAAAGATATAAAATTTTCAGCGATTACACATTTTTTTTGCAGGTTATTGCATTTTTTAACACAAATTCGGGGAAAAAATTTGTTTTATTCCGAAAGTATCGTATATTTGTAATGTAATTTACATTAACGCTGTCAAAGCAGCACAAATAAAATTTATACTATGGCTTATAAAAGACAAGACGATTTCAGCAAGTCAGACATAGAGTTTGCCAGCTATGCCAGGGCGTTATCGCATCCGGCACGCATTGCTATTTTACGGTTGTTATCAACCCGTGACAGTTTTTCATGCGGCGATATAGTAAAAGTATTGCCGATGGCGCAACCCACCGTGTCACAACATTTAAAGGAGCTGCGCTTAGTAGGCTTGATCAGGTATGAAATCAAACCGCCGCGGGTTATTTACAGTTTGAATGTAAAAAAATTGCAGCGTGCCGAGAAGTTGTGGCTGAAAAACTTCGCCACAGAAGAATAGTTAATTTTCTTTTTCTATCCGTTTCACGGTCTCGACGCTTTTTATTTTTTTGACTTTGTCGATAAGATGATCAAGGTCGTTGGTGTCGTGCACATAGAGGTCGATGGTGCTTTCAAAAATGCCGTCGTGGGCCTCGAGGTTTATCCTGCGGATATTGACGTTGAGTTCGCCGGTAATGACATTGGTGAGGTCATTGAGAATACCGATACGGTCTAAACCGCGCAACTCAAGGTGTACAAGGAACGACATGGCGGTATGTTTGCTCCACCGCACTTGAATAATACGGTCGCCGTGCTGTGCGGAGAGTTGGTGGGCAATGGGGCATTTCTTTTTGTGAATGGTAACGCTTTTTTCCGTTTCATCGATAAACCCGGTAATATCATCGCCCGGAATGGGCTCGCAGCAAGTCGCCACCGTATATGACAACGTTTTACTGGCCACATTTTCTTCCAACAGGTACGGCGTTTTTTTGTCAATGGGTGCGGCGTTTTCTTTCTGCTTGTCACTGCTTCCCAAAAGGAATTGCAGCCCCCAATAGCGCACAGGTTTCTTCTCCGCACAGTATTGTAGCTTTTCAGACAAGTCCGACAGGTCGAGTTGCCCGGATCCCACTTTGCCGAATAACTCATATTTATTGTTGAGTTTGTAGGCTTTCACCAACTTTCCAAAGACACGGGGAGGATCGGGCACGCCTAATTTTTTTAGCCGGTCATCGAGGGTACTGCTTCCGAGTTGTTGCAGGCCTTGTGTCTCGGACTTCAAAAATTCCTTTATCTGGATTTTGGCTTTTGGCGTAATGGCAATATTCAGCCAATCGCTTTGCGGGTGTTGTGTTTCAGCGGTAATAATCTCAATTTGATCGCCACTGTTCAGCACATAGTTCAACGATTGAAGTTTGTGATTGACCTTTCCGGCAATGGCCTTATTGCCAATGGCCGTATGGACGTAATAAGCGAAATCAAGGACGGTAGCGCCTTTCGGTAACGCCTTCGATTTTCCTTTGGGCGTGTACACATACACTTCGGAATCGAGCAAGCCATGACGGAAATGTTCAAGAAATTCGAACGTATTATTGTCCGACGTCGCAAACATTTCTTTTACCTGCTGAAGCCATTTGTCCAATTCCGTTTCCTGGGTCGTGGCATCTTTATATTTCCAGTAAGCCACCACGCCGCGATGGGCGATTTCTTCCATGCGAACGGAACGGATTTGCACGTCTACCCAGCTGCCCATGGGGCCAATCACGGTACAGTGCAACGCCTCATAGCCATTGACCTTTGGCGTGTCCGACCAGTCGTGCAAGCGGTCGATGCGCGAACGGTAAATATCGGTAATCAACTGGTATATTTCCCAACATTGTGCGCGTTCCGTCTTTCCCTCCTGCGGATGAAAGACAACGCAAATCGTGAACAAGTCGTAAACTTCTTCAAAAGGAATATGCTGTGTATTCATTTTTTTCCAAACAGAATACACCGATTTTGCAGGAACGTTAACCTCGAAGCGAATACCCGCCGCATCCAATTTTTCTTTCACAGGTTGCACAAAGCGCTCAATAAAAACCTGGCGTTCGGGAGCTCCCGCATCCAATTTTTCTTTCACAGCCCGGTATTCTTCCGGCTCGGAAGCTTTCAGGGAAATGTCCTCGAGTTCGGTTTTAATGTTGTATAAACCCAAGCGGTTGGCGAGCGGCACGAAGAAATACATGGTTTCGCCCACCACTTTCAAACGTTTGTGCTCGGGCATGTACTCGAGGGTGCGCATGTTGTGAAGCCGGTCGGCCAGTTTAATAAGGATAACGCGCATGTCGTCATTCATGGTTTGGAGGATGCGCTTAAAATTTTCGGCCTGCAAAGAGGTTGTTTTATCGAAGATGCCCTCAATTTTCGTGAGGCCTTCGACAATGGAGGCGATTTTATCACCAAACATCTCGCGTATATCTTCGAGGGTATAGTCCGTATCTTCCACCACATCGTGCAGCAGGGCCGACACGATAGACTTGTAGGCAAGTCCAATATCTTCCACTACGATACGCGCCACGGCAATAGGGTGCATAATGTAGGGCTCGCCCGAGCGGCGGCGCGCACCGCGGTGAGACGCATTGGCGATATTAAAGGCTAAGCGCACGCCCTGCCGTTCTTCTTCGTCTTTCAAACGGTCTTGACACAGCGCCCAAAGTTCATTAAACGCTTGTTGAATTAATATACTATCCTGTTCTTCCTGTTCCATAATTATTCATACATGACCATCACAGGGCCTGTTAAACTTTCACTGCGCCCTCCTTCAAATTGCACTTCAAGATAATAGGTATATACTTCTTCGGGCACGGCCACGCCATTGGCGAAGCGGCCGTTCCACGATTTTTCCAGCGGGTTATCGTTAAAGCCTTTGGCGACGTCGGCGATTTTAGCCCCATTACGGTTGATAATTTTAAGTTGATAGGCATACGTGGCCGGATGCACATTCAACACGGGGCCAAACTGGTTACGCGCCCGTCCTGTTTGCGGATTGACCACCATGCTAAGCGGGTCAATGGCGTCGGGCATCGCGATGCGCGGCTCATAAAACGCGCAGGCCTCGCTCACGCTCAAGCTACGCGGCGTTGAGGCTTCAAGGCGGTAACAATATTCCAGGCTTTGCTGATTTTGCATGGAAGATACCGGATCGGTAAAAGACACGTCGGCCGCATTCGCCAGCAATACGGCGGGATTGGGCACAAGACGTTGCAGCGAGAAAACATACGGCTCGGCGTAAACCGGCCGGCTCCATTGCAGTTGCCATGCGCTGTTTTGCAGCGTTACACCGAGTATAAAATTCTGCAAGGTGTCGCTCGCGCGGGCTGTTTGGTTGCAATCATTCTTCGCTGCCACACGGTAGCGGAAGATACCGGCGGCATTGTCGGTATAGGTGGCAAGTGTTTTATCGGGGAAAGAATGCCGTGTTTCAAAATCAGCATCGGCGGCACGTTGTATTTCAAATTGCGTAAGGGCCGTGCCCGGATCGATATGGAAATTCAACCGCACCTCATCCCCGACATAATCCAAGCGCGAGAGGTCAATAAATGCAGGGCGTTGCAAGGTGACCGTAGTGATACGCCTGTAAGGGGATTTGCTTTCCGCTGAGGCGTCATTTTTATGAACGGCTTGTATGTAAAGGTCAATCGCCGTATTGTCGGGCACATCTTGCCACAAAAAAGAAGTATCGGTGAGATATCCGGCCAATTGCTGCGTTTGGCCGCCTGTTACGGCGTACACATGATATAAAATATCCGCTTCATCCCAACCGATGTAAGGCGACCATGAAAGCGACACGGTGTAATTACATGAGTCGTAACTTGCGGTATGAATAATGGGCGGCACATGATGTTGCTGAAGAGTGCCGGGCGATGTAGCGCCGTGATACACGGCAATGGTGTATCCTTCCGGATTAAATCCGTTACAGGTATAATTTGTAATGGCGGGGCCATACACGGTATCAATAGGCGCGGTGCATCCTCTCGACACGCCGACATATTTATAAATAATGTAGCCTACCACAGAAGAAATATCAGCGGGGGTATTCCATGAAATGTATGTTTGCTCGCTGCCATCGACAGGGTTGGTACGGACAGATACCAACCTTATCAAATTCCCTTCGGGCTGGCAATTTTGCGCCCGCACCTGCAATACATTGCATATCAAAAACAGGAATAAGATAACGTAAAGTCTATACATCCAACATCAGAATTAAACTACAATATTACTAAAAAAATGGAAATCGACAAAATGGAGCTATAATGCATCCAGGGGGAACGGAGAAGACATAAAGAAAAAACCTTAACTCTTAGTTCTTAACTATTTCTTCACAAGGTTTAGACAGTCAATTCGTAGTGTACGCTTCGTCCGTCGCCCTGTACAAGCAATACGCCAAATCACCACATCATCACATCATCACATCCTGCCTTCCGTCTATAGACGGAAACATAAAACGAACCCGAAACACGCTTCCGCCTGTCGGCGAAACCATAAAACGAACCCGAAACATGCTTCCGCCTATCGGCGAAACCATAAAACGGACCCGAAACACGCTTCCGTATATAGACGGAAGCATAAAACGAACCCGAAACACGCTTCCGCCTATCGGCGGAACCATAAAATGAACCCGAAACACGCTTCCGTATATATACGGAAGGCAGGATTTAAAGATTTAAAGATTTAAAGATTTAAAAAAAACCGCCGGCACGTTTCTGCACCGGCAGTTCTTTTTGCACCCTCCGCTACGCTCCGGCCGATAAATGCGCTTCGCGCGGTGAAGTTATTTTATCCATTTTATCGCTGCGAAGCAGCTACTTTATCTCCACATCTTCACATCATCACATCCTGCCTTCCGTCCATGGACGGAACCATAAAACGAACCCGAAAATGGCCTCCGGCCGATAAAACTATTTTATCGCTGCGAAGCAGCTACTTTATCCATTTTATCGCTGCGAAGCGGAGCGAAGCAGCTACTTTATCTATTTTATCTTCACATCTCCCCATCTTTAAATCCTTAAATCTTTAAATCACCACATCATCACATCTCCACATCATCTACTCATACCGCAGGGCGTTGATGGGGTCGAGCGAGGCGGCCTTGCGCGCGGGGTACCACCCGAAGAAGATGCCGGTGGCCGCGCACACCAAAAACGAAATGCTGATAGACATGCCGCTGACCATAAACGGCCAGTTCAGGAACGACGACAC
>JAITIL010000055.1 GCA_031279475.1 Prevotellaceae bacterium
ATACGGCCATCAATAACGATTGCACACTGGAAGCAATGGCCATGCCGGATAACTCGGTACATCTTATCCATACATCTATACCATTCAGCAACCACTATGAATACACGCCATCCTATAACGACTTCGGGCATAATGTTGGGAATGATGCGTTTTTCCGGCAAATGGATTTTCTCACGCCGGAGCTGTTGAGGATACTGCAACCCGGACGTTTGGCGGTTATCCATGTGAAAGACCGTATCCTGTTTGGCAATGCCACCGGTACCGGCATGCCGACCGTTGACCCGTTTAGTGATATGACGGTATTCCACTTTATAAAGCACGGCTTCCAGTACATGGGGCGCATTACCATTGAAACCGATGTAGTGCGCGAGAACAACCAGTCCTACCGTTTGGGTTACACTGAAAAATGCAAGGACGGCAGCAAAATGGGCGTGGGTTGTCCGGAGTACCTGTTATTGTTCCGTAAGCTGCCGACCGATACCGGTAAGGCATACGCTGACGTGCCGGTAGTGCGGACAAAGGATAGGTACAATCGCGGCAACTGGCAAATTGACGCACGGGCGAAGTGGAACAGTAGCGGCAACCGCTTTTTGACACAGGAAGAATTACGCGGACTTGACATTGACAAAGTAAACCGCATTTTCTATGAATTTTTTGATAATTGTGTGTACGATTATGACACGCATGTAGGCGCTGCCGTAACGCTTGAAAAAGCGGGGAAATTACCCGCTACATTTGAGACCTTGCGCGTACCTGCGCGTAGCGTGTGGGTATGGGACGACGTGAACCGGATGCTTACGTTGAACAACAATCAAACGCGCAAGAATTTAATCAACCACATTTGCCCATTACAGTTTGATGTTGTGGACAGGGTGATTAAGAATTGGAGCAACGAGGGCGAAGCGGTCTTTGACCCGTTCGCCGGGATTATGACGGTACCTTACCGTGCTGTGATGTTGGGGCGCAAGGGTATAGCCACAGAGTTGAACACGGAATACTGGCGCGACGGGTTGAGCTACCTGCGGGCTGCGGAAATGGACGCCGAAGTGCCAACGCTGTTTGACGTGGTAGAGTGTGAAATGGAAAAAGCGGTATGACGAATTGGGGATGTGGTTATGAGTTTACAGACAAAAATAGATTACTCGATAGCGCTCATGCGCAAAGTAGAGGCGCTGGCATTGTCGATGCATCCCGACGGATTTCATCTTGCATTTTCCGGTGGCAAAGACAGTATTGTTTTGTACCGGCTCGCGGAAATAGCGGGCGTGAAATTCAAGGCACACATGCAACTGACTACTATCGACCCGCCGGAGTTGATGAGGTTCGTACGACATAACTATCCAGACGTAGAATTTCACCGCCCGGAAATAAATTTTTATAACTTAATAAAGAAAAAGAAAATGCTACCGTTGCGGAAAGTCCGCTACTGTTGCCAATATCTCAAAGAACAGGCAGGCACAGGAACAGTAACACTTCTTGGCATCCGGCGAGAGGAAAGTAGTCAGCGGGCAAAGCGCAATGAAGTAGAAATAAGCGAGCGTAAATATAGCGCCTCGTTTGACCAATTTAACACTGACAGCGAACAGCGGCACGTCTGCATTGAGGGTAAAGACAAGTTTATAATTTCCCCAATATTGCACTGGACGCATAGAGATATTTGGACGTTTATACGGGAAAACAATATGCCCTACTGCGAATTGTACGACAAAGGCTATACCCGTATCGGGTGCATGTTTTGCCCCATGGCGGGGTACAGGACGAAAGAGCTTGACCGTCGTCAGTATCCGGGTGTGGAGTTGGCGATTAAAAAGAGTATCCAATACCTTATTGACAACAATCACTATTTCGACAAATATGATGCCACAGCTGGTGAAGTGTTTGACTGGTGGATTTCAAACCAGTCAGCCGACAGGTATTTCGCAGATTTAAGAGGACAGACTAAAATAGATTTCAAATAAACACAATAGGTTATGACGCAAAAACTAATAGAAAAATATCCAAATTGCTGTTATTCCTGCCGGTTCAGGCATAGCGTGAAAACCTATTTCAGCACGCGCCATTATTGTAAAAAACATCGTGGAGAAACGAAATACGGCATTATGCACATTAAGGGAATTATGAGTAATAAGTGTGGATTTTATGTTAAACTGGAAGTATGATTAACCTGCTTTATATTGACCTGTTTTGCGGCGCGGGCGGCACGAGCACCGGCGTGGAGCGTGCGAGGTACAAAGGCGAGAGGTGCGCCAAGGTAATAGCATGCGTAAACCACGATGCAAACGCCATAGCCAGCCATGCGGCAAACCACTCAGACGCGTTGCATTTTACCGAAGACATACGGACATTGGAGTTATCGCCGCTCGTTTCGCATGTCAAAAAAATGAAAGAGCAATATTCCGGCGCAGCGGTTGTTCTGTGGGCAAGTTTGGAATGTACCAACTTTTCAAAGGCAAAAGGCGGGAAACCGCGCGATGCTGACAGCCGGACACTCGCCGAACACCTGTACCGGTATATCGAAGCCATAGAACCGGACTACATACAAATTGAGAACGTGGAAGAATTTATGTCATGGGGCGACTTGGACGGACACGGCAAGCCCATATCGCGCGATAGCGGGCGGCTATATCAAACGTGGGTCAATAAGGTAAAGCATTACGGTTACGACTTCGACCACCGCATATTAAACGCAGCGGATTTCGGAGCCTATACCAGTCGCAAGCGTTTCTTCGGGCAGTTTGCCAAGCGTGGGCTTCCAATTGCATGGTCGGAGCAGACCCACGCGAAAACCATGCAGCGGAGATTGTCCGGAAAGCCACTAAAGAAATGGAAGCCGGTAAAAAACGTTTTAGACTTTTCAGATGAAGGCGAAAGCATTTTTACCCGCAAAAAACCGCTTTCTGACAAGACATTAGAACGCATATATGCCGGGCTGATAAAGTTTGTGGCCGGCGGCAAGGACAATTTTTTGTCGGCATATTATGGGGTGTCAAAGAATTTTAACCGCACATACGAACAAACGGCAAAGTCCACAGATGAACCTTGCGGAGTGCTTACAACTGAAAATCGTTTTGCAAAAGTACAGGCAAAGTTCTTAGGCAGGTACAACGGACAGCCAAATCAGGAAATAAACGCTGTTTCAGTGAACGCGCCCGCGCCTGTGATTACAACAAAAGACAGGTTATCGTTGGTGTCGCCGAAATTCATCGTGAATGAATATTCCTGCGGCGGGCAGCATTCAGGTATTGACGAAGTTTGTCCGGCGGTTTTAACTCGACCAAAACAAAAAGTTGTCAGCCTCCGGCCGTGGATAATGAATACCAACTTTAACAATGTCGGCAGTCCGGTAACAGAGCCGAGCCAAACAATAACAGCCAACCGGAAATGGCATTACCTGATGAACCCGCAATATTTCAATGCGGGCGGCTCAGTTGATAGTCCATGCTTCACGATAATTGCCCGCATGGATAAGAAACCACCCTACCTAATCACTACGGAAACCGGGGAAATCGCGATTGAGGTTTACGACACCGACACTGAGCCCATGCGGAAAATCAAAGAGTTCATGGCGATGTACGGCATTATCGACATCAAGATGCGGATGTTGAAAATACCGGAATTGAAACGGATAATGGGATTTCCAGAAGATTACACATTGATTGGCACACAGGCAGAGCAAAAGAAGTACATCGGAAACGCCGTTGAGGTAAACATGGCTCGCGTTCTGTGCGAAGCGTTGGTCTCAAAGCTTTATGAAATTAAAAATAAAAGTTATGA
>JAITIL010000027.1 GCA_031279475.1 Prevotellaceae bacterium
CAGCAGCAGTATGCAGCTTTTCTGCTAACTGCCACTGGCCACCGGTAACTTTTTGTGTCTTGGCGGGAATTTTTTACCTTTGTCAGAAATTTGCAACCACATGTCCACTACGGAGAAAATAAAAGCCCTCGTGGCCAAAGGCGAGGGGTTGAATGTTGAGTTTAAAACGGCACGCGAGGAGTTACCTCGGAACGTATATGAAACGATATGCGCTTTCCTGAACCGGAAAGGCGGGCATATCCTGCTTGGCGTAAAAGACAACGGCTACGTGGAGGGCATAAACGCGGATATGGCGCAAAAGCAACTGAGAACCTTGGCGAATGATATGAACAACCCGCAAATTATCAGCCCCACATCACGCCTCGAAACAGATGTTGTACAAATCGAAGGGAAAACAATTATTTGTATCCATGTGCCGGAAAGCCCGCAAGCTCATTCGTTTAAAGGAGTTTATTACGACCGTCACGAGGACGGTGATTATCAATTAACAAATTCTCACCTCATTGCCACGCTATATATACGTAAACAAGACGGATACACAGAAAATAAAGTGTTTCCCCATCTGCAAATGAAAGATTTCGTACAGGAAAGTTTCGACCAGGTCAGAACGCTTGTTGCTGTGAGGACAAATGGCGCACATCCCTGGGTGAATATGGGTAATGAGGAAATTTTACGGTCGGCGAAATTATACCGGTATGATGAAAACACCGGGAAAGAGGGATACACCTTGGCTGCCGCATTACTGTTCGGTACGGAAATCACCATCGGGACAGCGTGCCCCCATTACAGGATAGACGCCTTATGCCGGAAAGAAGACGTGGACAGGTATGATGACAGGGAAGTGATAGCCTGTAATTTACTCCAGGCCTACAGCCGCTTGATGGCGTTTATCCAAAAACATACGCCGGACAGGTTTTTCCTGGAAGGCATTCAACGGGTAAGCGTTCGCGACATCATATTTCGCGAGATGGTGGCCAATCTACTCATTCACAGGGAATATTCATCCCACCACCGTGCGTCGTTAACTATTTATAAAGAAACAGTCGTCACGGAAAATGGGAGTATTCCCTATGTGATGGGACGTATCACACCTGCCAATCTAAAGCCACATCCTAAAAATCCAAATATCGCAGATTTTTTCCGGCAGTTGGAATGGGTGGAAGATTTGGGCTCGGGCGTGCGGAAAATGTTTCATTATTGCCCGTTGTACGTCAAAGACGAGAACGCACTGCCACTAATGGAAGAAGGAGATGTGTTCCGGTTAACTGTCCGCTATGAAAAAGAAAGCGTTCCCCCTACAGAAAAATTAAATACAGCTATCAGCATTAAACATGCGGCTGGGGTTTTGGCATTGATACGGAAAAATCCAAAAATCACAGCACATGAAATAGCGCAAAACCTTGCCGTCACCAAAAGAACGGTGGAGAGGGTAATATCTAACCTGGTTGCCGAGAAACTAATTGAACGACAGGGCTCTAAAAAAGTAGGGGAGTGGATTATTGTAGATGCTCAAAATTAAATGTCGGTTTAAATGTCGGTTTAAATGTCGGTTTAAAATTCAGATGAAATGAAAATAAAATCCTTTACACTTTGCACAGTGTGGTTGTTGGTTCTGTGCTTGCCGGCACAGGCGACCGATACCCTCGCTATCCTGTTTACCCACGACCTGCACTCATATTTCACCGGGAGCCGTGAAGTTGACAATAACCACCACGTGCAACGCTCCGGCGGCTATGCACGGCTGTATACCGCCATCGAACAAGTACGGCGGCAGCACCCCGGCGCCACGCTGCTGGTCGACGGCGGAGACGTGGCCATGGGCGCCTTTTTCCATACGCTGTTCACCACCCACTTTGCCGAGTTGCAACTGATGGACAAGATGGGCTACGACGCTGTCACCATTGGCAACCACGACTTCGACTTCGGGGTAGACGCCCTGCAAACGGCGCTTCAGGTTTATTTCTCGGACGCCTCGCACACCTGCGCCGTAGTGACGTCGAATATCGGAGGCCTTGCGGGAACCGGCGAATACATCGTGCTCTCCAGGGCAGGCTACCGCATTGGGATTTTCGGACTGCTGGGCACGGAGGCGCGCAGCCAAAGCCTGATTGACAAAGAGCTTCCTTACGAGAACTACATCACGGCGGCCGCGCGCATGGTGAAGCAGTTGCGCGACACGGAGAAGGTGGATGTGGTGGTGTGCCTCTCCCATTCGGGGACAAGGGACAATGTGAAGCGCTCGGAAGACATTCAACTGGCGCGCCATGTGCCCGGCATCGACGTGATTATTAGCGGACACTCACACACTTTGTTGAAAGAGCCGCTTGTGGAAGGGCATACCGTTATTGGCTCGGCGGGAGCCTACGGGGAATATTTAGGCTGTATAAAGTTGACAGTGACAGACGGAAAGCCGCAAGTTGCTTCTTACAAAGTGATAAAAATAGACAGCACCCTGGCCGAAAACAGCACGATTAAATCGGCCATTGAGTCTTATAAAGGGCTTGTGGAGTCGCACTACCTGAAAGCGGAAAGCACAGGCTTTGACGAGCCCCTGGCAGAAGTTATGAACAACGTTTTGGCGTCGTCGAACAGCATTGCCTTGGAACACCTGATTGCCGACGCTTTTATGGACGCCGCACAAAAGGCTGAAAACAAGCGCCCCGATATTGCAGTAGTGCCGTCGGGGACCATCCGGGAACATTTATATGAGGGCATCGTTACCGCCGAAGAAGTTTTCAACATCCTGCCGTTGGGCGTGGGGGAGGACAAAAAACCGGCTTTCCCGTTGCTGAAAGTCTATTTTTATGGCCGGGAACTGCGTGATTTGTGCGAAGTGGACGCCAGCCTGTCCGGCAGCGTCCCTGATGTGCAACTGTTTTTTAGCGGCCTCCGCTACACGTATTACCCTGGCAGCCTGTTTTGCAACAAGGTGAAAAGGGTAGAGGTACAAGACAGCGCCGGAGCTTATATTACGCCAGATAACAACATGTTATACAGCGTGATAGCCGGTTTATACTCCGCCAAAATGATGGGTATCGTGAAAGAAAAAACCTTCGGGATTTTGTCTTTATCTCCGAAAAATGCAGCTGGACAACCCATTACGGATTGGAGCGAGGCCATTATACACGACCGTGCAGGGCACGAGGTTAAAGAATGGGTAGCATTGAAAAACTATCTGCAATTGGGTAAGAAAGAGGGCTGCGAAATCCCCTTATTCGATTATAAAGTGCGGGTGGAAGAGCGAAAAATCAAGCAAGCCGGATTTTCCTTGGTTGAAGAGTTTAAATACATGAATACCTTTGCATTATGTTGCTATATAACAATATTATTACTCTTAGTAACTTTGTTGTTATTTTTATATAAAATAATAAGAAAGTCAGCACGTTATATCCGCTCATGGAATTAATCCATTAAATCGTCAGAATTGCCTCATGACCGCTTCCAGCAAACTCATGAACCTGGCGCTTTCGGACAATGGCAGGAGGGGGCTCTCGAGCAATCCTTTGTCGAGGCAATCCATGACTTCCTGGGCTTCGTAGTTGTAGCCGTTGCCTACCGACGCTACGGGGTAATCATACGTGTGGCCGTTGGCGGTTATCGCAATACGGGTAGGCGCGTGCCACCGTCCGTGCATGGTGATTTTGCCTTTTGAGCCGTAAATCACGCCCTCGCAATCCAACTGGATACAATAGGATGAAAAGAGTTGCGCCACTGCGCCGTCCTTCCACTTGAAAAACATGGAAGAGGTTACATCCACGCCGTCGGGCATGGTCACCGCCTGTGCGGTAATGTGGTCGGGGTGGCCGAGCAGGGTGACGGCAAGGAAAATAGGGTAGAGGCCGATGTCGAGCACTGAGCCGCCTCCCACCTCCGGATTAAACGTGCGAATGTGCGGGTCGTAGGCGCGGAAAAAGCCGAGGTCGGCGCGGATGTAGGTAATATCGCCGATTGTGCCATCGGCGATGATTTTCCGCACGGCGTTCATGCTGGGCAGGAAGTTGGTCCAGAAGGCTTCCATCAGGAACACCTTGTTGCGCCGCGCCGCGGCAATCATGCGGTCTGCCTCCACGCGGTTCATGGCGAACGGCTTTTCGCACAATACCGGCTTTTTGTGCTCCAGCATTAAAATAGTGTTGGCCTCGTGCATGGTGTTCACCGTGCCGATATATACCGCGTCGACCTGCGGGTCGGCGGCTAATTCTGCATAGCTGCCGTAAGCCACCGGCATGTCTTTTTCCCGCGCAAATTCCTGCGCTTTGGCGAGGTCGCGGGCGGCCACCGCATAAGCGCGGCCATTGCGGGTGGCGCTTAATCCATCAACAAACTTACGCGAGATGCGTCCCGCGCCAATAATGCCCCAGTTGTAGGTTTTATCCGTCATGCGAAAGGATGTTTTTTGCAAAGGTAGTAAAAAAACAGGCACGGCAGTTTTTTGAAATAAAAAAGAGCGCTGCTGCGGCGCTCTTTTAGTAATGAAGTGAATGAACACTAATCTTTATTTGTCAAAACGTATATTATTTTCCCATCTTTGAATAATACCAAGACCTGCCACGGCATCGTAGTTGTTACCTGTAATGTCGGCGAAGTTATCCCCGCTACCTTCATCCATGGGCCAATAAGCAATGAGATTAGGATTTGAGGGATCGACAGCATAATACATATTGTTCTTGATTTGCGTAGATGATATGGCTGTTTTCCATAAACGAACTTGACTCATGCCACATTGATCGGGGAAGTATGTTGCCCCACTAGATATCATTTCTACATAGTCAATACGCACCTGTCCACCTGCAGGCGCTGGAGGATCGAATTTAACATCCAATTCACCATTACGATAAATATGAAGGGTGACACCATCATAAACAAATGCCCAATGACACCATACGTTTGGCACAAGATCACGAGCGGTTTGCACTTGTCCACCCAGTGTCTTAATCTGCAAATAATTATATGGAGCATTGGCGTCGCCGAAACGGATATAAATTTCGTGGTCGCTACTACCAAGATTAAAGATGGCCTGGTTGTTTTTACTATATGCCGACATGCGCGTCCAACATTCGAGACTCCATTGTGCAACATTGATACCAAATGGCCTGCGGCTGGTAGCTGCATCAACCAAGATACCACCATTTACACCTTTCATAACCGGCACAGACACGACCAATGGTTTGGCAACCACATAAATAAACTTAGACTGTGCGATAGATTTATTGACGTTACCTTCAACCACATTACCCAGCACAACAGGAAGTGCATAACGCTTACTTTGTGTATCAAAATTATCCACATGGATTGTGAGCGTTGTAGCTATTTCTCCAGCAGGGATAGTTACCTTTGCATTTGCCGGCAAGTTAAAATGGTCTGCAGGGAGCATGACATATTCGGTACTATTGGTTGCATTAAACGTTTTCAGGATGTTAGTATCCGTAGTAATTTCGACTTGTACGTCGTTAACTGTTGGAACGGCAAGTCTTACCGTAAGATTAATGTCGGCGCCATTATCTTCCATTGACACCGTAACAGATTTTGCAGCAGTGGCTGCCTCAGCGATATAAATACTGTTATCTTTTATCTCATATTCCGCGTCATTGCATCCAAAGGATAAGCCGAATATTGCAATAATTATGCTGAGTAAGATATATTTTTTTTTCATAATTTTTTAGATTATTTGATTATGATTTTTCATGATTATTCCGATGCTACCGCATTTTTTCGTTCATTGTATATCTGGTATATATTTGTAATACCTTGGCGCAGGTAATAGTATTCCGGAGACCCATTGTAATCGCCTTTGCCTTGGTTATAGTCGAACCCTACACGGTAAAGACCGAAGCCGCCGATTTGTTGGTCAACGCCCTCATCAGTGCCAGTGGCCGGCTTATAAATAAATTTAGACTGAGTAAGAACACCACCTCCGGTACCGGCATAGCTTTCAAAATTTTCAGTAAGGATTGTCCGGCTAACTACCTCTTCCTTGGTAATAATTCCGGCACCAATCCAATCACTCATATCGGTAATTACACCGGCAACCCGAGTATTAAGACTTCTATCAGTAGTACTTCCGTATGCCTGCAGTACAAAATAGTCCACATAGTACGACAGCCAGTTTTTATCCATACGGCCCCTGATACCAATTTCTCCGTCAATGAGGAATAACAATCCCGGTTGGGCAGGTTTCCGGCCTCCACGGTCACGGTTAGGGTCTTGCGCCCCTTTGCCAAACCAATAGCTCAATTCTTCCACAAAAAGTGTTCGTTGTGCTTTGTTTGTCCATAGATAATTGCCTGTTCCGCCACCGCCTAGCGGTTCATAGTCCCAGTCGTAACCATCATAACCCGATGCGACGACTTGGTCATATATTGCCTCGGCATACGCGCGAATAGCCGGGCCTATGACAGCCGGATCGGAACTGTTATCCACGCCATCAAAAACATTTTGGTGGGGTACATCATCGCCGATTTTGGCAGAAAAGAGGGTAACCACGACTTTGGTTCCTTTCACTTCCTGTACATATTTCATATCGGCTTTTCGTTCCGGCGACAAGTCAAATTTCGGATGACCGCCCCAATTAGAAGCAATAGTCACCGAATCCGGCAAACCCCTCAAGCTGTTTTCACCGGTGGGGGAGACGCCAGTCCAATTATCGAACCACACAAATGTTTGCGGCAGTCCCGGCGTATTTTTCCATTCCCGCAGGGCGGCATAATAATCGTCAGTTTTGTTGGTTGCATTTAGATCCACATCATTGAATGCTATAGGTTCCACTTCGGTCCAGTTGCTGCATCCTATAAAGAAAGCACATCCGGCCAAAGCGAATAAAAATGATATTTTTAAAATTTTTCTTTTCATAACTCCATATTTTTAAAAATTGTTTTACTGTTTCTTTGCCCACCACAAATCTACATTTCCTTTATCCAGCCCTCCCAGCATATTGGCTACGGCTGCTTCCACATTCGCACGGTTACCGTTATATTCCGAAATAGGGTAAGGTAACCGGCGAACCAAACGGCTCCTGTAGGTAGTTGCACTAAAAAGGCTATTTTCGATAATCCCTATTGAACTTTCCGAGCTAAGGTCATTTTGTGCAGAATATATTTGCGGAAATCCCGTACGGCGGAAATCACACCACGCTTCAAATCCAAGGGGATAATTGGCTATCCATTTTTGTGTAATGATTTTAGCCAATTTTGTATTGGCAGAGGCATTTGAATTACTCCATGAAACGTTGACAGTGGAAATACTTGTTCCGGTATTGCTATTTCCGCCGGGAAATGGGTCTGTATACCTTTGCGGACTAGTAGTTCCAGTGGTATAGGTGCCCGCGGCCACGCTATGTTGTTCCATAGACGTCAGGATACCTTCTTCATAAAAACCTTGCGCCCCGGCATCGTCACCGGGAATCCACCCCTGCAAAGTGGCTTCTGCTT
>JAITIL010000036.1 GCA_031279475.1 Prevotellaceae bacterium
ATTGAGGACGTCCGCCAGTGCCGCCGCTACTACGGCGACGAGAAAGTGCGCGAAGCGCTCACACAGGCGAAATTCATACAAGAACATATTATGTATTTTGCCGCAGCAGTTATTAACGAAAAGGTGGAAAATTTCAGATGCTACACATTGAGACAATCGAACCCGGAACTTTATCCCTACTAAAGCATTTAATGCAATTGCCGGAGTTATCCGGTTTTTCTTTGGTTGGAGGCACGGCGTTTGCCCTTAAATACGGACATCGAAAATCTGTTGACTTGGATTTGTTTTCCACAGAAGATTTTAATCACGAAACCATGTACACGGTACTGCAAAACACTTTTCAACATGATTTTTCTTTTACCGGAACACGCAGTAAATGGGGTGTTTTTTGTATGATTAAAGGAGTAAAAGTAGATATTGTGTATTTTCCGCATAAGCGAATACAGGCCATCGAGCAATATGATGAAATTCGCATATATGGTGATGATGATTTAATGGCAATGAAAGTTAATGCAGTATTGCGACGTGCCGCAAAAAAAGATTTTTGGGATATTGCAGAACTGTTGAAGCACCATTCCATGCAGCAAATGGCAGATTGTTGCTATAAAAAATTTCCCACTCAGATGTTGTACATTGCTATTCCGCACGCATTAACTTATTTTGTTGATGCCCACAGTAGCGAAGCCCCCGTGAGTTTCAAAGGGCAGACGTGGGAGTCGGTGCAGGCATTTATACAAAAACAAGTGCGCGATTTCTTAACCTGAATACCAATGGACTATACCCCGCATATATCCCTTGTCGGCTTTATGGGCAGTGGCAAGTCAACGGTCGGGAAAGCGCTGGCGCGCATCCTGCAACGCCCGCTGTTCGATACGGACAGCCTCATTGAAACACGCAAAGGGAAAAGCGTGGTGGAAATTTTTACCGGCGAAGGCGAAGAAAAATTCCGCGAATACGAACGCCAACTGTTGCTTGAACTGCTAAACGCACCGCAGCCGGCGGTTATTGTTTGCGGCGGTGGTACGCCTTGCTTTGTCGGCGTCATGGATATATTGAATGCACACGCCGTCACTTTTTATTTGCATACGCCGGTGGATATTTTATATGCACGGTTGAAAAATGAAGCGGCGCATCGCCCCTTACTGCAAGGGAAAGACGACTTGCGGCAATTCATTGAGGAGTTGTTGGCGCACCGCGAGCCGTTTTACCAAAAAGCAACATACACCATACATACTGCCGGGAAAACGGTGGGGGAAATAGCCGGCGAAATAACGGCTTAGCCAATCGTATAATCGTTAATCGGGAAAATATATGTAGATGTCTTTTCGATGGGCTATTCTCGCAAATTCTACCGTTCCATTTTCAATGAAAACACCTGTGCGATAGTCCCCAATCCTAATGCGGTAAGCACAAGTGTGACCTTTTAGTTTTTTAATGAAACAATTTCCTTTAGTTGAGCAGCGGTTTTACAATGGGTAATAACATTTTTAACTTGCTCTTTGGCAGCAATGGGTACAGATTGCAAGTCTTTTTGGAATTTCCGTAAATAAATTACTTCCATTACTGTCTCAAAATACTCATAATTTCACTTTCACAGACCCTGTCTGTTCTGTCTGCATCCAGCATCATTTTCAGTAAGCCGGCATCTTCCTTGTCTTCATGAGTAAATACCCGGTTGCGAATGTGTTTTTCTTTAAAGAAGTTAAGCAAAAACGAATATTCTTTTTCCGATTGTGGTGTTACTACTATAGTATTCATAATTTATTATTTTCTGTAAATATACAAAAAAATACCATGATTATTGAGCCGCTTGTTTTTCTCACACAATCACTTCCCGTGGCTTGATGTCTTTAATGCGCAGCTGGATATTGGCGATGCCGCGATAATAATTCTCGGAAACCGAATAACAAACGTCCACCGGATTGCCGCCCTGCATATAACTAAAATGCTCTGCCTGATTGAACGCAATGGCCGAAATCGGGCGGTAGGGCTCATCTTCCTGAATCAACTCCAATTTTACGTGACCGCCGTCGCTGCCTACCAGCCGGCCGTTACCGTTGTCATACACATTCTCGGTCATGAATACCGGCGACATGTTGCCGGGACCAAATGGCTGGAACTGCTTTAATATGCGGAAAAATTTCGGCGTAATTTGTTTGAAGTCGAGAAATGTATCGATATCTATTTGCGGGGTCAGCATTTCGGACGAAATGTGTTTCACTACATACGCTTCAAATTGGTCGCAGAATGTTTTAAAGTTTTCTTCCCGCAAGGTGAGCCCTGCGGCATACATGTGTCCGCCAAAAGTTTCAAGCAGGCCGGAACACGATTCGATAGCCTCATACAAATCAAACCCCGGTATGCTTCGTGCAGATCCGGTGATGAAACCATTCGATTGGGTAAGCACAATAGACGGGCGGAAATACGTTTCAATCAAGCGTGAAGCCACAATGCCTACCACGCCTTTGTGCCAGTTCGGGTTGTAAAGTACAATTGATTTTTTCGCTTTCAGTATATCGTCATTGGCTACCATCGACAAGGCCTCTTGCGTGATTTCGCGGTCAACATTCTTGCGCTCGTTGTTGTGGGTGTTGATGGTGATGCCTATCTTGGTGGCCATTTCTTCGTTTTCCGCAATAAGCAGGTTTACCGCCGACTTTCCTGATTCCATGCGCCCTGCAGCATTAATGCGCGGCGCTATTTTAAATACAATATCATCAATGGCAATGTGATGGTTTTCCAACCCCGACAACTTGATAATAGAGTGCAATCCACGGCGTGGCGCCTTGTTCAGTTGTTCGAGGCCATAATGCGCCAGGATGCGATTTTCGCCGGTGATGGACACCAAATCAGCCGCAATACTCACTACTACTAAATCGAGGAAAGGGTACAGGTCTTCAAGCGGAAGGCCATGTTTAAGGCAATACCCTTGCATTAACTTGAAGCCCACGCCGCATCCCGAAAGATCATCAAATGGATAATAACAATCCGGGCGTTTGGGATCAAGTACGGCCACCGCTTTAGGCAACGCTTCACCGGGCAAGTGGTGATCGCAAATAATAAAGTCAATACTCCGGTCGTTCGCGTAGTCGATTTTTTCATTGGCTTTGATACCGCAATCCAGCGCAATAACTAACGAAATACCGTGTTGTTTGGCGTAATCAATGCCCGCATACGACACCCCGTACCCCTCGTTATACCGGTCGGGGATATAATACGACACGTGGGGGCTGAATTTTTTTAGAAAACTATAAACCAATGCCACGGCTGTGGTGCCGTCCACGTCATAGTCGCCATAAATCATGATTTTCTCCTGCCGGTCGATAGCCCGCTGGATACGGTCGAGCGCCTTGTCCATGTCGGTCATCAGAAAAGGGTCGTGCAAATTCTCGAGCACCGGCCGGAAAAATCTTTTTGCCTCATCAAATGAGCGCACGTTTCTTTGCACCAGCAGGTTGGCCAGTGTTTGATCGACGCCGAGCTCTACTGCTAAATGACGAGCGGTGATGGGGTCACCTTGTTCTTTTATGATCCACTTTTTTTCCAAAAAAGAAGTATAATTTACAAAGTTAATAATTTTTTCGGTAAAATCTTTCATAAATTTATATATCTTTGCACTTTATTAATAGTTTCTAATGAAAATTAGCGGATTTACTTTTGTGCGCAATGCGGTGAAATTTGATTATCCGGTGGTAGCGGCCATAACGTCTATATTGCCGTTGTGTGACGAAGTGGTGGTATGTGTGGGAAAGTCGGAAGATGATACGCTGGCCTTGATTGAAAGTATTCCATCCAACAAAATCAGGATTGTTCATTCGGTGTGGGACGACAGCTTGCGTAAAAACGGCAGGGTGCTTGCGGTAGAGACCAATAAAGCGTTTGATGCTGTGGCTGCCGATGCCGATTGGGCGTTTTACATTCAGGCAGATGAAGTGGTGCATGAAAAATATTTGCCTGTAATTAAACAGGCGATGGCACAATATAAGGATGACCGCCGGGTAGAGGGTTTGTTGTTTAAGTATGTTCATTTTTATGGCTCGTATGATTATGTCGGTGATTCACGTACCTGGTATCGTCATGAAATAAGAATTGTCCGTAATAATAAAACTGTTCGTTCCTATCGCGATGCGCAAGGCTTCCAGAAGGATGGGAGAAAATTACATGTGAAAGAAATTGACGCGGCCATTCACCACTACGGATATGTGCGCAATCCCCACATCATGTGCGCCAAACAAAGCAATTTAGATCAGCTATACGGTGAAAAAGTAACGTTCTCGGCAGATGAAATGTTTGATTATTCTAAAGTGGCGTCGTTAAAATTATTTGAGGGAACGCATCCGCAAGTGATGCGGGAGCGTATCAACCGGCAAGACTGGGATTTTACATTTGACACTACAAAAAATAACCTCTCGTTGAAAGGCCGGATACTGCATTTCATAGAAAAGAAAACAGGTAAACGATTGTTTGAATATAAGAATTATACTATTATCTAACACACATGGAGCAAAAAGGATTAAGCGAACAGGAAGCCATTCGCCGCGAGTCGTTGAAAAATATTGAAGCATTAGGCTTGTCGGCCTATCCTGCCGAAGCGTTTGAAGTGAATGTTACAACGGCTCAATTGCGCAAGGAATATGACAGGGAAAAGGGGAATTTTGCGGATGTGCGTATCGCCGGGCGCATCATGACGCGCCGCATTATGGGCGCTGCCGCCTTTTTTGAACTGCAAGATGAAACGGGACGTGTTCAAGTGTATGTGAAACGTGATGAAATTTGCCCGGGCGACGACAAAACGCTTTACAATACGGTATTCAAAAAGTTGCTTGACATCGGGGATATTGTGGGCGTTGGCGGGTATGCGTTTGTAACCCAAACCGGGGAACTTTCCATTCATGCCAAAGCGTTGAAATTATTGAGTAAGTCGCTTCGTGTGCTGCCCATTGTAAAGGAAAAAGAGGGTGAAGTGTTTGATGCATTCAGCGATCCCGAGCAGCGCTACCGCATGCGCTACGTGGATTTGATAGTTAATCCGCAGGTAAGGGAAGTGTTCATTAAACGCACGAAACTGATTAACGCCATGCGCGAATTTTTTAATGCGCGGGGTTATCTGGAAGTTGATACGCCTGTACTGCAAGCCATACCGGGCGGGGCTACGGCGCGTCCGTTTATTACGCATCATAATGCACTCGATATACCATTGTACCTGCGTGTCGCGAACGAATTATATCTGAAACGCCTTATTGTAGGCGGTTTTACGGGGGTATATGAGTTTTCGCGCAACTTCCGTAACGAAGGTATGGATCGCACGCACAACCCCGAATTTACCTGCATGGAAATTTATGTGGCTTACAAAGATTACCTGTGGATGATGGATTTTACGGAAAATTTGCTTGCACATATTGCCGTGGCCGTGAATGGAACAAGCAACGTAAAAATAGGGGAGCGCGACATTGATTTTAAGAAGCCCTATCGCCGCTTGCCGATGCTTGATGCGATTAAGGAATATGCCGGCGTCGACATTTCGAATAAAAATGAGGAGGAATTACGTACAATATGCAAGCAATTGCACATTGAAACGGATCCCATGATGGGCAAAGGCAAATTGATTGACGCTATCTTTGGCGAAAAATGTGAACACCACCTCATACAACCTACTTTCATTATTGATTACCCGATTGAATTGTCGCCGCTAACCAAGCGTCACCGCAATAATCCGGATTTGACCGAGCGCTTTGAATTGTTCGTGAACGGAAAAGAAATATGCAATGCCTATTCGGAACTTAACGACCCTGTTGACCAGTTGGAGCGCTTTGCGGCACAGGCGAAATTAAAAGAACGCGGCGATGATGAGGCCATGTTTATCGACATGGATTTTGTGCGAGCGCTGGAATATGGCATGCCGCCTGCTTCCGGCATGGGGGTTGGCATTGACCGCCTGGTGATGATGATGACCGGCGCACAATCTATCCAGGATGTGTTGCTGTTTCCGCAGATGCGGCCGGAGAAATTGGGTTTATAGATTGTAAATTTGCATTATTTTGTTGTAGAAAATTTCGTAATTAAGATGTATCTTATATGCTTGTTGTGCATTTTTACCTATTTGGATTCTATAATTTTTGTCGTCGAGTAGTCTAACCAGTGCGGCGATAATTTCATCCACTGTGGGATTTACCAGTAAACCTGTTTTTTCATGTGTGATAAACTCTCTTTGCGCCCCCGTATTGCTGGCAATGAGGGGAATGCCGGCTTGCATAAATTCCAGTACAGATAGGCCAAAAGCTTCTGTACATAAGGAGGGCAGGATACCTATATCCATTTGGCCGATAAATGCACCCGGATTATTTATAAAACCGGTCAGAAAAAATTGTTGTGTCAACTTTTTTTTTGCAATTAAATTTTTTAAGAAAAATTCATATGATTCTTTCCCACTGCCGGCCAGGAAGAACGCCACTTTCCTATTACGTAGCCTTTCGGCCACTTCAACCAATAGTTCTACGCCTTTAAATTTTGCTATTTGGCCAATAAAACCGATTAACGTACATTTGTCGCTCACGCTAAAATACGTGCTGTAATTTATATGTTGCGTATCCGGTGCGCTTGGGGCAATACTATTGTGGATTACGGTGAGTTTGTCTTCAGATATTGACGCACCGGTTAAAAATTCTTTTTTCGACAGTTCCGATACAAAAATCACTTTATGCAATTTGCCGTATAACCAACGATACATCCAATTTCGCTTTCCTTTTCTTACTAAGTGCCTTGTGAAAATTACCTTAGGGCGTTTGTTCCTTGCGCTAAGCAGGGAAGCGAAAACAGCAATAAAGGCGTCGCTGAATTGATGGACATGCACCACATCAATTTTTTCGTGCAATATTATCTTGTGTGTTTTATAAATAGGAAAAGGACTGAAGCGACACCGGTGGTTTAAAATAGTATGACGACAGTCCAATGCCTTCACTTTGTCTTTAATTGTCTTGCTGCGCCCAGATATTAATATTACCCGGTATCCGGCCTCTATTTGCTTTTTCGATAAATCAAAAACATATTGTTCACCTCCGCCCCATGAAGTGGACGCAAAAATATGCAGAATACCCTTGTTCATCGTTTATTTTGCCTGTTTAACTCTCGTAGTTTGGCATATTTTGCCAAGTAGCTCATCATACTGATTTTAGCCAATAAATATCCTTCAAACCCGTCTAAAAATCCAAGCAGTATAAAATATCTTTTAACAAAATCGAATAAAGCGCCCAGATAAATGTTCAAAGCGGATTTACGCTTTCCTTTTTGTTGATATTGGATGGCAACTTCGGAAGAATACACGTTAAGTTTATGGAGGCAGTCTTCCATGTACGTGTAGGTATAATGATTGATGTCTTTTTTTAAAAAACCTATTGGTCGATCGGTTATAAAATTTTCATGGGCTCGTTTATCGTCATGTTGTCCTGTGCCGCTTAGAAATAAACGAACCTTGTAGAAATTACTCCACCCGCCGTATTTTATTCTTTTCCCGAAACAGATCGTCTTAAACCGTATTTTATATACTTCCTTTTCCCGTTTGTTAATTGTAATTATTTCCTGTATGGCATATTTTAACGGATCGGTAATCTCTTCATCTGCATCAATAAGTAAAATCCATTTGCCGCTACATTTATCAACCACTGATCTTTTCTGCAGCCCGATACCTTTCCAATCTTCTATATATACTTTGGCTTGGAACGATTGGGCAATCTCTACGGTGCGATCGGTGCTTCCGCTATCTACAATTATAATCTCATCAGCAAGTTCTTTCACGGCGCTCAATGTCCGTGGAAGATTTTTTTCTTCATTATATGTAGTTATCCCAACAGATAAGTTCATAATTCCCGACTTGTTTTTTTGAACAAAGATAATAAAGGTTTTATAAATTCACGATATTTTATAAAATAATTTTTAATTTTGTGCTTCAATAAAAATATTAAAAACATGTGGTGTACTCGAAAAAAAAGTCTTTGTATATTTATGTATCATCATATCGGTGAAAAGAATGATGAAAGCAGCGGATCTTTTTTCATAGATAATGAAACATTTTCTCAACAACTTGATTTATTGGTTAAAAAACATCATCCAATAACGCTTTCCGAGTTGGAGGATTGTTATGTAAATAAAAAAGAAATACCCCGCAATGCGGTGTTGTTGACTTTCGATGATGGCTATTCAGACAATTATACTTATGCCTACCCTTTATTGCTGGAAAAGAAGGTGCCTGCTACGATATTTTTAAATACGGATAAAGTGGGAACCGAAAAGGATATACTTACCTGGGAACAGGTGAAAGAGATGTATGAAAGTAAACTGGTTGAATTCGCTTCTCACGGGGTCGATCATAAACGATTACGTAAATGTAGCAATGAAGATGTTTTATTTGAACTTACAAAAAGTAAAGAGGTGCTGGAACAGATGCTTGGGAAACCCGTGAAAAGTTTTTGCTATCCCTACGGCGCCTTTGATAAACGGGTAAGACGTTTAGTGTTCAAAGCGGGTTACATCATGGATTTCGGGACTAGAAAGGGAATCAATTCATGGCCGTGGAAAAGCCGCCGTCCTTTATTAAGGGCGCATGTGATGAGGAATGATAATGTCAAAGATTTTCAACGCCAACTTGCCACCGGATATAAAAAAGGGATAATAACATGGCTATGCCGGCAACAATCTTTGTCTTTGAAATAGAAGTAAACTGGTGAAAAATAAGAAGTAGTCGATACCTCTATACAAGTCAAAAGGCATTTCCGTGATCATAAAAACAAATAAAATTATCATCAATGATAGCAATAAAAAGTTTTTATGTCGTATGGCCATTATAAGCAGGTATATCAATGTGGCAAATAACGGAATGGCGCCTGTAATGCCAAAGTGCATGACTTCTCCGAGATATTGATTATGCGGGTAGCTGTGCGCCATGCCTGTTATTTCGGTCATTTCGGGTGTATCTATAATGGCTTTCATTCCTCCGGTGCCTACGCCCAGCAAAGGTTCTTCTTTGATTGAAGCCATGGCCGTTTTCCTCAATTGCTCGCGTATAGGGTCTTTAAACCGGTCGATAAATTGACTCCCTGATAAAGACAAGATGACTACGATAACGCTTAAAAGCGCGGATATCAAGCCGGGTGTGATTATTCTTCTTTTCAACGGAACAGCATACGCTAACATCATCAAAAACAGTAAAAGAAAAATGGCCATTCCAATGCGCGCTCCGGTAAAGGCAATAACGGCTGTTTCTATTACAATGAGGATAATAATTTCCGCAATGGAGATGGTATGGTATCTACGCCTTAAATATAGACTGGCAGGCAATGCAAATAAATAAATTATGCAGAGAAAAGAAGGATGATTATAGCCTGTCCATTTGAAAGCGAAAGGATAATGACTCTTCGGATGGTACAGCCACTCTGAGATATCTATCGGTATGGTGAAACTGTGATAAACTGCGCACACAAGGGTAATTATACAAAACAGCAACGTGAAATGAACAAAAACAGTTAGTACCGTTTTGACGACGCGCTCACTTAACGAGAGGTGCTGAAATATAATAGGAAACAGGAGCATGGGCAAACACACATCCAGCCACTTTAGTCCGTAATGTACATCGTTACTTGCCAACAGCCATATAACTCTTACAAGGTAAACTGCCAGCCAGCCATATACAACAGGATGGGGTTTGCGCAACTTTTCTTTTTTCCCAAGCAGGCTGTAAAGTATAAAGCCTGCGCCGATAGCCAGGAATAAAATAGTGGACAGAATAACATATTGGAGGTCAAAATACAGGGATACAACAAACAAGGACAGTATAACCGACAGTATAATATCCTTATGGTGCAAAATCGTGATTTTCTTCATGACGCCTTTTGTTTATTTATCCCATTTAGACAATATGTTCGCCCTGCTTTCATTTTTTGATGCATGATATTTGTCATATACAGGGTGTCTTTGTCTGTGGAACAGGCGGTATGGTGCAAGTGATACACAATGGCTTTATTTTTCATGGATTTCATATATAGTCCCATGGCTTTCAGTTGCCAATTTATATCGGTGTCTTCGCCTGCACAGGCTCTAACATAATCCTCATCAAATGAAACGCGCTTAATGGGAAAACTATATGGTTTCCGGACCTGCTCTAAAAATGCAATGGTTTCTATCGCATTATCATCTAAGGATATAATTAGAGAAATCATGATTGCCGGTATTCATCACTTATTCATCGACGCCAGAAATTCTTCATTGTTTTGGGTGTGCTGCATCCTGTCGCGCAGAAATTCCATAGCCTCCACCGCATTCATGTCGGTAAGGTAGTTGCGCAGGATCCATATTTTATTAAGCTTGCTTTTATCTAACAATAAGTCTTCCCGGCGGGTACTGCTCAACGTAACATCTACAGCGGGGAATATCCGTTTGTTCGATAATTTGCGGTCGAGCTGCAATTCCATGTTGCCCGTACCTTTAAATTCTTCGAAAATCACTTCGTCCATCTTCGAACCGGTTTCGGTGAGGGCTGTGGAGAGAATGGTGAGCGATCCCCCGTTTTCAATGTTGCGCGCCGCGCCAAAGAAACGCTTGGGCTTGTGCAAGGCATTGGCGTCCACGCCGCCGCTCAACACCTTTCCCGACGCCGGCTGCACCGTATTGAAAGCGCGCGCCAGCCGTGTAATGGAATCTAATAAAATAACCACATCATGGCCGCATTCCACAAGGCGTTTGGCTTTTTCAAGTACAATGTTGGCTACTTTCACATGCCGGTCGGCCGGTTCATCAAATGTCGAAGCAATCACCTCGGCGCGCACGCTACGCGCCATGTCGGTAACTTCTTCGGGGCGTTCGTCGATAAGCAGTACAATCATATACACTTCGGGATGATTGTCGGCAATTGCATTTGCAATTTCTTTTAACAGCACTGTTTTACCGGTTTTAGGTTGTGCCACAATCAACCCCCGTTGCCCTTTGCCGATGGGCGCAAACATGTCCACCACGCGGGTTGATAAACTGTTGTGCCCTTTGCCTGTGATATTGAATTTTTCATCAGGGAATAACGGCGTGAGGAAATCAAATGGCACACGGTCGCGGATATACTCCGGACTGCGTCCGTTGATATGCTTTACACGTACCAGCGGCACATACTTTTCGCCCTCTTTCGGCGGGCGGATGTCGCCCGTCACCATGTCGCCCGTTTTCAATCCGAACAATTTAATTTGCGATTGCGACACATAAATATCGTCCGGAGAGCTCAGATAGTTATAGTCCGATGAACGAAGAAATCCAAAACCGTCGGGCATTAGCTCCATAACTCCCGTGGCCTCAATAATCCCGTCGAATTCAGGTTTTTTGACGGGAGCTGTGGTAGATCCCGCTACCTCATTCTGGGTGTGGTCTTCTGCCGGTTGCTTTTCCTCTTTCTTTGGGACTTCCTCTTGTTTGGGCGGCGCCGGCGGATTATTTTTAACACTTTCCTCCTTTTTAGCAGGAGCTTGTGTGGCCTGTTTTTCGGTTTTCCGCGGTCGTGGTTGTTTCCTTTCCGTTTTCTTATATTAGAATTTGTTTTCTTAGAATTTCTTATAT
>JAITIL010000139.1 GCA_031279475.1 Prevotellaceae bacterium
AAAAGAAACAAATGATTATAAATCCGGGATATACTAAAAATGGTTTGACTGTTTCCGTCAAATCATTGAAGATACTGCTTAATTAAATATTTTCTAAACAAACTAAAATTATGAAAAAAACAGTAAAAATCAGACCCTTGCCAGTCCTGGCGCATTACAGAAATAATTATTCCAATAGTAGTCGAAACTTTTAAACCTATTTTTATGAAGGTATTATCAAAACAAATCACATTAGCATGTTTGCTGTTTTTCTATACAACTACAGCAATGGCACAGAATCAAGCCATCACACTCGATTTTAAAGACACACCGGTAAGTACGGTGTTAGAGAGTATTGAGAAGCAAGTTGGGAAATCATTCTTCTATGAAAATGATGTGGTCAACCTGACAGAGAAAGTGAGTATTTCAGTACAAAATGCGACACTTAAAACGGCGATTGATCAATTATTTAACAAAAAAATTGTTTTCTCACAAACTGATCAGCACATTGTACTGAAAACAGCGAGGTTAGATACTCAAACTAACGCAGCAACCGCAACCGGGCCGGATGCAGTAAGCACTGCCGCAAACAGCGCCTCAAGCGGAACCGGTGCAGCCAATCCACCCATTAATATTGTACGTGGTATGGTGGCCGACCGAGAAGGGGAGCCTCTCCCAGGCGCCATAATAAGGGTGAAAAACAACGATAAAAAGACTGTTATGGCCGACGTGAACGGGCAATTCGAACTAAAGGATGTTCCCGGCAACGCCACATTGGTTATATCTTTTTTAGGATTTAAAAATACGGAATATAACATTAACAACCGTACCCAGGTAGAAATCATACTACAAAACGATGCAGTAGAACTTGATGAGGTACTGGTTACCGGTTATGGGACTTTCAAAAAATCCGCTTATGCAGGATCTGCCTCTGTAATCAGGACTGAAAAGCTGGAGGATGTTCCCGTACTCTCCGTCAATGAGCTATTGATGGGAAACGCTCCGGGGGTAAGCATAGCTTCCGGATCCAGCCAGCCGGGTGCACCCAATACTATCCGCATACGTGGCGTAGGGTCATTCAATGCGTCTAAATCACCTTTGTATGTGATTGACGGAATTCCGGTGATATCAGGAGACGTGAGCGCCATAGCAGAGATTAGCTCCAACCCTCCGGGCACAGATATTATGAGTACGCTGAACACCTCGGATATCGAAAACATTGTTATCATCAAAGATGCCGCCGCCGCATCGTTATATGGCTCGCGGGCTGCCAATGGCGTAATTCTTATCACCACAAAATCGGGAAAGAAAGGAAAAGCGTCATTCAATGTAAAGGCTGATATGGGCTTCTCTGATTTTGCCATGCCTTATCGCACCGTGATGGGCGGACAGGAAAGACGAGATTTGATTATGGAAGGGTTACGCAATGAGTACAGTTTAAAAGGATCTATATCGGGTTACACAGATGCTACAGATTATGTGAACAAAAATATAGATAAATATGCGCCGGTACCCTGGTGTGGCTTTGTGAACTGGGATGATTACTTATTCCGCACCGGATTCTATCAAAACTATGAGGCTTCGGTAAACGGAGGCACGGATAACATGCGCTATTTTTCATCTGTAAACTACACGGACCAACAGGGCACAACCTATAATTCAGGGCTACGGCGTATTACTGCAAGAGTAAACGCCGACTGGAACGTTACGAAAAAATTCAGCATGGGTATTAAAGCGCTGTTTTCTGATGTCGATCAAGATGTATTTTCCGAAGGCACCAGTTATACCTCTCCTTTCTATTCTTCCCGCAATGCGGTGAACCCTTCCGATCCTGTATATTTGGAAGATGGGACGTATAACCGCGCCTTTATCCGCAACAGCGATCGCAATCCGAAATTAGCGATGGATTATAACTTTAAGAGAGAAGCGCTGACCCGTGCGTTTAATACGGTGTATGGACAATATGAATTTATTGATAACCTCAAATTCAAAACGACCTACAGTTATGATTTTAACTTGAGCACAGGCGATACTTACGACGACCCAAGAACTTCAGACGGAAGAAGCTCCAAAGGTTCAAGAACCAAAAATGTAACAGAATACAATAAATGGGTTTGGTCAAATGCTTTAAGTTATAATTTTAATTTTCTGGAAAAGCATCGTGTAGACGTGCTCGCGGCTTTTGATATGGAAAGCTATTACAGGGATTATTTACTAGGAAACACCAAGAATTTTGCGGTACCCGACGTAAATTCTATTGGGCTTGGCTCTGAACCGGGTGATATTTATGGTAATCCCGAAGACTGGCGCATGGCCTCTTTTATTGCACGATTGAATTATGATTATTTGTCAAAATATTATTTCGGCGCCAGTTTGCGTTACGACGGCACATCGCGCCTCTCAAGAGAGGACAATAATCGTTGGGGAGTATTTTGGTCGATATCCGGCGCATGGCGTATAAGTGAAGAACATTTTATGGCTGATTTAAGAGATATACTGTCTGATGTGAAACTGCGGATATCATACGGCACTAACGGCACGCAACCTTCGTCTTATTACGGGTATTACAGTTTAAGCAGTTTGAGTTCCTCTTATGCCTATCAAGGAAGTCCCGGTATCGCTGCCGATCAAATAGCCAATCCAAACCTGCAATGGGAGAGCAACTATAACCTGAATGTAGGGCTTGACATAGAATTGTTCAAGCGAGTTAACTTCACTTTCGAAGCCTATAACCGGTTAACAAAAAATCTTCTAATGAGTTTCCCGATTTCAAGAACAACAGGATTCTCCTCTTACCTCAAAAATGTGGGAGAAGTGCGAAACAGCGGGGTTGAATTTGAAATCACTTCACAAAATATAGAGGGTAATGATTTCCGTTGGACAACCAGTTTTAATATCGGACACAATAAAAACGAAATTGTAAAATGGGACGGCATTGTTACCGAACAGGCAAGTGGAAACTGGATTTATAAAGTAGGGATGCCTTATTATACCTACTATCTGTATGAGTTTGCAGGCATTGACCCCGCAGATGGCAGGGCCGAATTTTATTTGAATACGACCGACGACGATGGTAATATAACAAGCGGCAGGGAAAAAACAAAAGACTATACCCAGGCTGAAAGAATTGCCACCAAAACATTTGATCCGGTAGTGAGTGGCGGTTTGACCAACACGTTTTCTTATAAATGGTTTGATCTTAGCTTTCTGGTCAATTATGCATTCGGCGGATACACGTATGACAACGGCGCCCAAAAAAGCGAACATGGCGGGTCCGATTTACAAGCAAATATACCGGACTATTACAGCGAAAGATGGCAAAACCAGGGCGATGTAACGGATATCGAACAATTTATTGCCAACCGGTCTGCCTCTGTGGGTGGCGTATCCATGTACAGTATTGCCAGTACCCGCCGTTTACATTCTGCCGATTTTATCCGGCTCAAAAACCTTACTT
This sequence comes from Prevotellaceae bacterium, assembly GCA_031279475.1. Classification (GTDB taxonomy): domain Bacteria; phylum Bacteroidota; class Bacteroidia; order Bacteroidales; family UBA932; genus JAIRLC01. The sequence continues at coordinate 3,437 of JAITIL010000139.1, forward strand.
TTGCCGTGAGGCTGCCGAAACAATGGATTCAGCCCATGAAACTTGAACAAGTGAGGATATATTGTTCAGGCAGTAATTTACTGACCTGGGCCAAATGGGATAAATATGATCCCGAAGTAGCCAATGGAAACGGCGCTGTAGAATGGGAACAACCACCACTTAAAACATGGACTTTTGGAATTGATATTAAATTTTAAATGAAAAAATTATGAAAAAATATATAATCACATTTGTTTTCAGTCTGGCGTTATTATGTACAACTTCATGCAATGACTGGCTTGACTTGAAGTCATATACAAAAATCATTAACGATGGTCAAGGGGTAAAAACATTGGATGAAGCGGGGTACAGGTTAAATGCCATATACAGTATGCTGCGTGCGTATGAATGTTATGGCGCCCGTATGACATACTACGGCGATGCTTGCAGCGAAGACATGCAAGCTGTAGGAAACACAAAACGGGTAGCCAATTACTATACCTTCCGTTTTACAGCCGATAATTCCCCCAGTTCTTTCTGGACAAATTTTTATGAAATAATTAATAATGTCAACCTGCTACTGGATGGCGTAGATAACCTCACCGGACTTTCTGCCGCCGATGAGTTAACGCGCCTGGATTACAAAGGACAAGCGCTAACCATCCGCGCATTGGCCTACTTTGACCTTACCCGCCTGTATGGCTATCCGTACCAGAAGGACAACGGCGCCTCATGGGGCGTTCCTGTTCTTGATAAACCCGTTGATTCGGATTATAAGCCAAGAAGAAAGACGGTGGCCGAATGTTATACTTTTATTATTGATGACCTGAAGGCAGCATGGCCCATAATGAAAATATCAAAAAATAACGGCAAGCTTAACCAGTGGGCGGCTTTGGCGCTATTAAGCCGTGTGTATCTATACAAAGGCGACGATGACAACGCGCTGCAAACAGCAAAAGAGGCTATTGCCGGCGCTGAAAGCAACGGGTATCAATTATGGACAAATGCCGAATACAAAAACGCCTGGGCAACCGAATTTGGCTCTGAAGTGCTTTGGGAAATACCCATGACTTCAACCGAAAATGCAAGCAACGAAGCTATCGGTTATTTAGTGGCGCCAAAAGGATATGACGATATTGTTTTAAGCGATGACTGGACAGATAAATTAATGGGAAATGAAACCAATGACATTCGTTACCAATGCGTCATCAATAACACTTCAGATAATAGTAAAAGCGGAAGGCGCTATATGTGGAAATACCCTGTAAATAGTGGGGAATCGGCCTTGTATCTCGCCAATGTTAAAGTATTGCGGCTGTCGGAAGTGTACCTCATTGCG
>JAITIL010000022.1 GCA_031279475.1 Prevotellaceae bacterium
CAATTTCATCCATTACTTAGAGTGAGTTAAGAGCTAAGAGTTAAGAACTAAGAATTGTTTTGGTCTAATGTCTAAATGTCTGTTTTTATTTTCCAATAACCGCCTTTATCCGATCCTATACGCTCAATATAGCCGCCCTGCTTAAGTTTTGTCAACCTTGCTTTGGTCGCTGACAACCCTTTACTGATGCGTTTTGCCATCTCGGAGACCGTTATCGTAGCCTCCCGCTCAATGGACTGTAAAATCAGTACATCAACAGTATCGGTTTTCAGGTCGGTTTTCAGGTCGGTTTTCCCATATACAACAACTTTAAACCCTGATGGGATGGCGACAAAGTCCGGTTTTGGCAGCTTCATTTCAGCAAATGCCCCGATCACTCTTTTTATTCCCGAGCCATATTTTTCAATAAATCCAGACTCCTTAAACATTTCGGCAATCAGCTTATTCCTGGGTTGCGAAACATAAGCATCATCTATCAATTGCTGTACATTGATATTATCCGGCAACGCTCCCGGATTGTAAAATTCTATTCTGCCGGGAAATATCTTAACAATAGAATCATACGACGAAGTATAATCCCGGTGAACAATCATATTTAAAACCAATTCCCTGATTGCTTCCAACGGATATTCCCACCGTTCCGTATTTTGTGGTTCCCCTGTAATAATAATTTCTTTCCGGATATTTTTCCGGATAAAAGCCATTACCTCTTCCACTTCCGCAAACAAGTCCGACTTTACCCGCGCACTGTCTTTTATGAGCGTCTCATCGGCGAAAAGTCCTAATTCTATGGTTGCATACAGGTTATTTTCTTTTGCAAAAAGTAAATAACACGCATTCGTAACGCATGTTTCCCTGACCAGCCTGTACTTGAACAAAAACGACAACGGGTCATCCGCCATGGCGTTATTTCTCTTCTGAACTTTCTCCACAAAAACCCTGACTTTATCCAAAGAAACTTCTTCCATTGAAACATCTTCACGGATGTAACAATCCCAACTTGAATTGACGGTCTTCAAATGCAAATCGGCGACTTCTCCCGAAGACAACTGGTGATTGGCGTTGGCTTTCCGCTTAAAATATCTTCCCTTATACGCTACCGGCTTTATAGGATATTCCGGAATTGCAATATAGACGACCGTTTTATTTCCTGCCGTGATTTTTTCCATATCCGGCACCAGCTGTGGCGAGGTCTTCGATTTTATTTCATTTATCCACTGACTGATGCTTTCTTTAGCAAGTGCCACTCCTTTGACGGTTTTATCATCCGATACGCCGAGCAATACCACGCCTCCCTTGGCATTGGCAAACGCCGCCAGCGTTTCGATGGTATCCGGCCCAAAAGATGTTTTAAACTCCAATGTTTCGGATTCACCCTCTTTTAACCATATTTGAAGTTGATGTTTAAAATTCATTTTTATTTTTTAAGCACAAAACTGCACGAAGTTCTTTCTTTTACTTTGCGACAATAAGAGTTAAGCGTTAATAATTGTTTTAGTCTAATGCCTGAATATCTATGTTCTTTTGTCTGTTTTTATACACCTCCGGTTTGGTCACTCCCATAAGAGAACAACTTAACACATGGAAATTATTAGATTACTCAACGAATAAGTGTGGCGAATTTACAAAAAAATATCAAATATTCTAACCTTTTCATAACTTTTTTACAACAATAGCGCTCAGCATGTTTTTTTTATCTGGTCGGAAGCCACCGTAACAGTCAGGCCAATTTGTTCAAGATGAAGCACTATGTATGCTTTTCCAACTTTCTTAATTTTTCCCGAAATATTTTTTAAAGGGCCACATGCGATAAGCACTTTCTCATCGGGTTGATAATTTAATTCCTTGGCCCGCGCCTGTTCCAGAAATTGCCGAATAGCTGTAATCTCACTATCCCTGACCACAGCCGGTTTTCCATCATAATACACCACATGCGACACCCCTTGCACGGTAATGGCTTGATAAAGGAGAAATTCCGCAGCACGAACAAAAATGTAAGAGGAGAAAAGCGGAATTTCAACAAGTTTGATGCGATCCGACCAACGGCGAGGCGACAAATGAAGCGGCAAAAAGGTGCTTATGCCCTCTTTCTGGAGACGACGCTCTACCTGCTTTTCGGCACGGGGCGCCGTGTAGAGCACATACCACTTTTCACTGTTTGTCATACACTTATTCATGGTATCACTCCCATAGCAACCAATATCCGCCGCACTTTTCCCCAGTCCACATAAGGAGGACCTTCTTCGGGAAAAACAAGCGGACAGCCTAAGGCCGTATCATCAATATATAAGTCGCCATACGCTTTAGGTGACAATGTCCAAAATTTTTGTTCGGGATTGGTTTGAACACCAAACAGGGGGATATCACGCTCACGAAACCAGGCCAGGGCGTCATCCAATGTTTTATTTTTCTTCTTCTTATCGTTACACCGCATGGTAAAGAGAATTAAGCGGTGGCCGGCATCAACCAATTCGCGGAGCACCGGGGTAGCGCCAATCTCCTTGCCTATATCAGGATAATCATGTGTTACGCATGTACCATCGAAATCAATGACTATATCCACAATTCAATGTTAAGATTTATTTTCAACTTTTATGATGCTTGTTCCTGCGTTTGCGGCCTTTCTTTCCGGCGTCTTCTTCACCATAATATTTTCCGTAGTATTTATAAGACCCGTATGAATAATAATGGTAGTAGCCATGCCATTTTTCTTCTTTGATGCCGTTTACCACAACGCCGAAGTTCTTCAGTTTCTTCGACTCATAGAGGTCATTGATAGCTTTAACTCTATCTTTTGGGGTATAATTCTGCCGGATGACATACACCGTCACATCGGCATAGCGATCTAAGATAATAGCATCGCTCACCAGACTCACCGGCGGGGTGTCTATAATAATGAAGTCATACCGCGCCTTCAGATCTTCAAATAAATAGGGTAATACAGTGCCCTGCAACAATTCCTGTGGGTTGGGCGGAATGTGGCCGCAGGTAATAATATCCATATTCTCTATTTCTGTTTTTCGTATTATCTGCGATAAATCAGTTTGTCCGACAAGATAGTTGCTAAGTCCTTCTTCATTATTCATACCAAAAACCTTGTGTAAACCGGGTTTCCGGAGGTCGAATCCCAGGACTATGACTTTTTTATCCAATGCCGCCAAGGCGGCGCCTAAATTCGCTGTCAGGAATGATTTTCCTTCCCCGCTCACGCTTGAAGTGATGAGCACAACTTTTATCCCCCCGCCGGCCTGCATAAACTCAAGGTTTGTACGCAACGTACGGATTTGCTCGGCATGTTTGCTCCGGTTCTGGGACATTGATAAAATTTTGGTGGCTTGTGTTATAAAAGAAATTTCTCCTATAATGGGACTTTTGATGTTTTTTTCAATTTCATCTTTCGATGAGATTTTATTATCAAACCAGTCCAGCACCCACATCACGACTGCCGGAAGCAATAGCCCCAACAGTCCAAACACAAGCAACACTATGCTTTTTTTCGGTTTTACCGGCCGCAACGTACTGCGCGCTGCATCAATCAGGCGGCTGTCGGACACCGTTGAAGCATGTGAAATAGCCGTTTCTTCCCGCTTGGAAAGCAGATAGATGTATAATTGATTTTTTATTTCCTTCTGCCGTGTAAGATCCACCAGTTCGCGCTCCTTTTTAGGTACGGACTGTATCATGATTTCAAGACGCCGGTTTTCGGTTTTGAGATTTTGCTGTGTAATTTCAAGGCTGCGGCGCAAGGTCCGGATATTATCAATAATGTTGCGCTTCAATGCATTGATTTGGTCATCAAGCGCCTGAACCATAGGATTAGCCGGCTTCATCGTATGCAAGGCCTTCGACCGTTCCGACTCGGCCTCAATGAGTGGAGCAAGAAGTGCGAGCAATGTAGGATCATCACTAAGCCCCAACGTGGCCAGGGTGGCGCCGCCATTGTTTTCATTCGACAACACATAGCTTTCGATGTGTTGAAGCACATCCAACTGTATGTTAACTTTGTTCAGTTCTATATCATTCTGTTGTACCGCTTTCAAAAACAATTCCGCTTCGGTGCTGATATCGGTAATGCCCTGCGCCGACTTATATTCTTCCACTTTTTGTTCGGCGTCCTGCAAGTCGCCCGACAATAACTCCAAACGTCCGTCAATAAAGGCAAGCGTATTACCCGCCAGGTTATTTTTATCGACTATGGCTGCTTTATTGTAAACGGTAATAAGATGATTTAAGATATCTTGACCCTGTTGAGGCACAGACGACAACAACGACAAGTTGATGACCGAAGTACCTTTCGCCGAAGTTTCCACTGCTAAATTTTCACGTAAATCTTCAATAACGGCTTCCCTGGGCGCTATGGTTACTTCTATTGTTTTTTCTTTCCACAGAGGCAGTAACGGATCATTCACGGTAGTGCGAATGCTCCCAAACGATTCGGTAATAAGTGCATTTTTCGGATATAACTTCCCGTCTATTAGAAGCCTGTCATCTTCAAATTGTAGCAGGAGCGGTTTCTCATACAATACTTCAGTAGACGAAATAACTTCTATTTTTACCGGCGAATTGTCATATAATTCCTTTTTGCGCAGGCCGTCCCTTACCATATAAACCACTTGCAGGTTAAGGTCTTTTACCACTTCTTCCATCAGGGTGTAGGAGCGCAAGATTTCTATTTCATTTTCCACTACTTTTTTGGAGGAAAACAAATCCAATTCTTCCAGCATGGATATACCCGCACCGGCGCCCGATCCCATTTTCTTGTCATCTTTTATGAGAATGCTGGCTTGCACCCGGTATTGAGGTGTGGCCAGGAAAAGATAAATCCCGCCGAGCAAGACAAAAAGCAGGAAAGAACACAAAAACCATTTCCAATAAGCAATGTATTTAAAGATCGTTTTCTTGAGATCGACAGCTTCTTCAACCGGTGATAAATCTCTATATAACTCGTCTGTTGATAATGCCATAAGTAAAAATTATTTTAGAAAGGTGGTAATGATCAATACAGCCAACGTTAAAGAATTTATAATAATAGGCGCCAGTTGGTAGGTTCGGTCTATGGCAAGCAACTTTCCCGATGTGGCCTCTACATATATCACATCGCCCGAACGGAGGTAATAAAACGGCGAGTTGAAAACATCCCTGTTGGTAAGATCGATGCGGGCGAATTGCCGGGTTCCTTCAAATTCCCTAATGATCAGTATATTTTTTCTTTTGCCGTATATGGTAAGATCCCCGGCCAGCGCTAAGGCTTCAGGAAGCGTGATTTGTTCATTCGGCATGGTGTACACGGCCGGGCGCGCCACCTCACCCAACACCGACACCGTATAGTTGGCAATACGGACCATTACCGTAGGCGATTCGAGATATTGTTGCAATTGCGCCGTAAGTTTTACCGACAATTCTTTTGAAGTCAGCCCCTTCACCGGCACATTGTTCAATATGGGAAGCGATATATTACCTGTCGCATCCACCATATAGCCTAAAACAGGATTCGGTGCAATAGTCCCCACGGCTTGGGTCGTATAATTCAAGATTTGTGTGACCGGATTAAACATTTCATTCGCCTCTTTGTTCAGGCTGCTTACGGTAATGGACAAAATATCACCTTCTTTAATTCGCGGCGTATAGGTTTCTTCTATTTTAGAAATCGCTTCGTCCAAATCACGGCTTACCGGTTGAAAATATGTAATTTTCTTAGTGGAAATACAGGCAGACATCAACAAACAAACCATCCCACACCAAAAAGCCCTTTTTGTAAGTGTTCCTTTTTTATTTATCAATCCATAAAATATTCTCATCTATCAATTATTTTATAATAGAAACAACTTCTGAGCAAAATCCCCGCAGGCTTCTGGTCAGAAGTTATTTTGTAATGTTTTTATATCTTACTTGCTGGTCAAAAAGATTATTTCAATACGCCGGTTTTTTTGACGTCCCTCAAAGGTAGTATTAGGCGCAATAGGCTGGGCGTCAGCCACGCCTTTAGTTGTAATTCTTGTTGCTTCAACACCTTTTCCTACCAGATAATCTTTTACCGCATCCGCTCTCTTCAATGACAACGACTTATTAAATGTTTCTTGTCCTAAAACATCTGTATGTCCCACAATCTCAATTTTTACATCGGGATACTCTTTCAATGTTTCTGCCAAACCATCTACACGAGAGCGGGAAGAAAGTGGAATTTCATATTTATCAGCCTCATATTCAATGTTTTCAAATCTAAATGCGGGTGTTATATAAGGATTTATTGATGACCTGGTAGCGCCGGCACAACATGCGGCAATTTTTTCATTGGCTTTATTTAATTCGGCATTCGTCTTATTCAAATCATCATTCGCCTTATTTAATTGGTCTTGCAGTTGATTAACGGCGGCCTCATTACGATCTATTCTTTCTTGCAAGGGCGTATCGTCATAAACAGCGGTAACATACGGAGCCTCATAGTTGGTCAGGCTGGTATTTCTAACATGAGGACGCGATTTTTTACCGAATTTAAAGCGCAAACCTGCCGTAGCCGCCCAAAACACAGCCCCGTCCTGAACGGCGCTGGCAAATCCCATGTTGCTCGACAGGTGCCATCTCCGGTCGCCATTCAAGCTAATAGCCAGGCGCGGCGTAACATTGTATTCGATAGAAGCCCCCATAGGTATAACAACTGTTGCGCCATTATTCTTTGCACTATACAAAGAAAATCCGGCGCCTAACCGGCCATATACATTAAGGCGCTGCCAATTGCCTTGCCTGTACCTTTCCACCAAATTGGCAAGATTGATACTGGCTAACCCGGTAATTTCATGAGCTTTACCATCAACATTGGCATGCGAATAACCCAAGTAAGTATAACCCAATGCCAACCCCCAAAGAGGGTTAAAAGTTCTTTCCAATTCGGCCCCAAACGTGAAACCCAAACCTTGTTTAGTGAGAATTCCCCCCGCATATTCCGCTTTATTTGCACCGAGTTTCAGGTCCAATGACCAATGGGAATATTCAGTTTGCTGAGCCGATACATTATTTTGAATGGATAGTAGCCCGCATATCATCCATAAAAAAACCTGTTTCATTGTATTTATTTTTTTCATTGTATTTAATTTTAAGGTTAATATACTTAATAGGAGTTGCAAATATACATATTTTTTTTCATTAACAAATAATTTAAAAAAAGTTATATCAAGATTTTGAAATTAAAAAAAAGTTGTATCTTTGTCCCCTCATAAAATATGTCCATTTTTTGACCCATGGTGTAATGGTAGCACTACAGATTTTGGTTCTGTCTGTCTAGGTTCGAATCCTGGTGGGTCAACCACTTCAAAATCAGCCAATCGATCCTTATTAATCTTAAGGCCATACTCAAAATCTTCAACTTTTACTTATTTTTTTTAAAAATTTTTCTTATTATTGCACTATGAAAAAACACTTTTAACCTTGGCAATAATATTTTATCTATGACATTAAAACTAACAACATGCTGTGTGCTGTTGGCCATAACGGCTTATGCACAAAAAGACGAATGGCAGGATCCTGCTGTTAACCAGATAAACAGGGCGCCGATGCACACGTCGTATTTTGCTTACGAGAACGAAAGCGCTGCACGCAAAGGGAGCAAAGCTTTGTCGGAAAACTTTATGACGTTGAACGGTGTATGGAAATTCAACTGGGTAAAAGAGGCCAACGCGCGCCCAACCGACTTTTACAAAGCAGGTTACAACGATAAAGGGTGGGGCGAATTGCCGGTTCCCGGCATGTGGGAGTTGAATGGATACGGAGATCCGCTTTATATAAATTATGGTTATGCCTGGCACAATCAGTTTAAAAACGACCCGCCCAATGTGCCGGTAGAAAATAACCACGTGGGGTCGTACCGCAAGGAGATTGAGGTTCCCGCCGATTGGCGCGGCAAGGAAATTTTCGCACATTTCGGCTCGGTAACTTCCAATATTTATTTATGGATTAACGGACAATTTGTGGGCTACAGCGAAGACAGCAAGCTGGAAGCCGAATTTAACATTACCCGGTACCTGAAACCCGGGAAAAACCTCATTGCTTTTCAAGTGTTCCGCTGGTGCGATGGCACATATATGGAAGACCAGGATTTCTGGCGGATGTCGGGCGTCGGGCGCGACTGCTACCTCTATGCCCGTCATCCGAAATATATTCAGGACATCAGGGTGACGCCCGATTTGGATGCGGATTACAAAGACGGGAGCCTGCACGTGGCGTTGAATTTGAAAGGCAGCGGCACGATAGACCTTAAGTTAACGGACAATACAAATACAGCAGTGGGAGCGGTTTCTTTGAAAGGATCCGGCGCATTGAACACCATAATAAAAGTGCCCAACCCTAAAAAGTGGACGGCTGAAACGCCTGCATTATATACGCTCACCGCCACGTTGAAGGACGGTACACGCGCGCTGGAAGTAATTCCGGTAAAAGTCGGGTTTCGCAAAATCGAACTGAGGGGCGGACAAGTATTAGTTAACGGGCAAGCCGTATTACTTAAGGGGGTAAACCGTCATGAAATGGATCCCGACCACGGATATGTGGTGTCGCGCGAGCGGATGATACAGGACATCCAGGTTATGAAACAGTTTAACATAAACGCCGTGCGCACCTGCCACTACCCCGACAACAGCCTGTGGTATGACCTGTGTGATGAATACGGGATATACCTGGTGGCTGAGGCCAACGCCGAATCACACGGCATGGGGTATGGGGAGAAGACGCTGGCGAAAAATCCGCTGTTTGCGCGGGCGCATTTGGAGCGCAACCAACGCAACGTGCAGCGCAATTTTAACCACCCCTCCATTATTTTTTGGTCGCTGGGCAACGAAGGCGGCGATGGCCCGAATTTCAACGCCTGTTACACGTGGATCAAGCGGGAAGATCCTTCCCGGGCGGTGCAATACGAACGGGCTGCAGACGCCGCTTTGGATAATGCCTTTACCGACATTCACTGCCCCATGTACTCCAGTCCGGAAAGTTGTGAAAGATATTGTAAAAGCCCTGCGGAAAAGCCGCTTATCCTGTGCGAATACGCACATGCCATGGGCAATTCGGAGGGCGGCTTCAAGGAGTATTGGGACCTGGTGCGCAAATACCCGAAATTTCAAGGCGGATTCATTTGGGATTTCGTAGACCAGTCATTACGGATAGAAAAAAACGGCGTGGCGTATTATGGCTACGGCGGCGATTACAACCGTTACGATGTGTCGGATAAAAATTTTCTCGACAATGGGCTTATCAGTCCCGACCGTACGCCCAATCCGCATACGTATGAAGTGGGCTATTTTTACCAGCCGGTTTGGGTCTCGCCGGTTGATTTGACAAAGGGCGTGGTAAATGTGTACAATGAATATTTCTTCCGTGATTTGAGCGCTTATTATGCCGAATGGCAACTGCTCTCCGATGGCGAAACAGTGCAAACGGGCATTGTCAATATGCTGAATGTGGCGCCACAGCAGCGCGCAAACTTATCGTTAGGTTACGATATAAAAAATATCGGCAACGACAAAGAGTTATTGCTGAATATTGCTTTTAAGTTAAAACGCGCAGAAACCTTGCTGCCGGCCGGATTCACCATAGCAAAAGAACAATTGCCTGTCCGTCCTTACCAGGCGCCACCGTTAGCGTTATCCAACGAGAAACAAATGCACATAGCTGTTGTTCCGCCCGCAGTAAAGGATAACGACATTGTGTACCTGATTGTACAAGGAGAAACGTTCAGGATGGATTTTGACAAGCGTGACGGATTTTTATGTCGTTATGAAGTGAACGGGAAATCCATGTTGCATGAAGGCGGCCGGCTAACGCCGAACTTCTGGCGTGCGCCAACCGATAATGACATGGGAGCCAATTTACAAAAGAAATATGCCGTATGGAAAAATCCGGAGATGAAACTAACGGCACTGGCACATAAAATAACCGACGAACAGGTTGTGGTTTCGGCCGAATATGACATGCCCGCTGTGTCGGCAAAGCTTGCGCTTACCTACATCATCAACAACACCGGCGCCATAAAAGTAACGCAGAAAATGACGGCAGATCCATCGGCCACCGTGCCCGGCTTATTCCGTTTCGGCATGCAGGTGCAATTACCTTACCGGATGGAGCACATCAGGTATTATGGGCGCGGCCCGATTGAGAATTACGCCGACCGCCATCATTCCACCGATATAGGCATATACACGCAAACAGTGGATGAGCAGTTCTATTCCTACATTCGTCCGCAGGAAACAGGCACAAAAACCGACATTCGCTGGTGGCATCAAACCACCATTGGCGGGCGCGGATTGCGGTTTGCGGGGGAAGCGCCTTTCTCTGCCTCCGCATTGCATTACTCGATTGAATCATTAGACGACGGCCTGCAAAAAGACCAGCGGCATTCCGAATTGGTCACCAAAGCGGATTATACGAATTTCTGCATCGACAAAGTGCAAATGGGACTGGGATGTATTGACAGTTGGGGCGCTACGGCGTTAGAAAAATACCGCGTTCCTTACGGCAGCTATGAATTTAGTTTCATGATACAGCCAATAAGCGCCAATTTTTAAACGCTTCGTTTTCTATTCGCAGTACCGGTTTTAAAGCCGGCGTGCGCCATTGCTGATGACTACCTCATATACCTTAGGCTCTTTGCCGTATTGGGTATGATATTTTTCTTTTGCCGTACGGATAAATGCATCATAGCACTCGTCTTTTACTAAATTAATGGTGCAGCCGCCAAAGCCGCCGCCCATTACGCGCGATCCGGTCACATGGCACGTTTTTGCCAAGTCATTCAGGAAATCAAGTTCTTCACAGCTCACCTCATAAAGTTTGCTCATGCCGTGGTGCGTTTCATACATTTTTTGGCCTACAGTTTCATAATCGCCTTTTTCCAATGCTTCGCAAACCGCCAGTACCCGCGCTATCTCTTCAATAACATATTCGGCGCGTTTGTAATCTTCGGCGCTCACCTCATTTTGCACTTCGTGAAGCATTTCCAAAGTAGCATCGCGCAAAAATTTAACTTGCGGGTATTTTTCCTGCATCACAGCAACCACCGCTTCGCACGATTGACGCCGTTTGTTGTAGGCCGATGAAGCCAATTCGTGTTTCACCAGAGTATCGAGCAACACCAGGCGGTAACCTTTCGGGTTAAACGGGAAATATTGGTATTCCAATGAACGGCAATCAAGGCGCATGAGGTTACCCTCCTTGCCGAAGAGAGAAGCGAATTGATCCATAATGCCACACTTCACGCCGCAGTAGTTATGTTCAGTGGCTTGCCCGGCTTTGGCCAGTTCAAATTTATCGACCTTGCCGTCAAAAAGTTCATTCAGTGCAAAAGCATACGTACTTTCCAATGCAGCCGACGACGACATGCCCGCGCCAAGCGGCACATTGCCTGCAAAAGCCGTGTCGAAACCGCCAACTTTCACGCCGCGTTTTATCATTTCCCTGCAAATGCCAAAAATATATTTTGCCCAACTTTGCGCAGGTATGTCTTCTTCCTGTAGTCCAAACTCCGCCTGTTCATTGAGGTCTATGGCATAAGCCCTGACCTTGCCAGCGCCCGTAAGCTTAATCGCGGCCATAATGCCTTTGTCAATAGCGCCCGGAAAGACAAACCCGCCGTTATAATCGGTATGCTCGCCAATCAAGTTGATGCGTCCCGGCGAAGTGTAAACAGACACATTATCGTCACCATATTTTTCTGCAAAAGCGTTTTTTATATTTTTTTCGTTCATCATGGTTTTGTTTTTTAGGTTATGTTTATTACGTAAATTAATTGGCCACTTTAAATTTATAGATACAGACATGGCTGTAAACTTCGCCCGGATTTAAACGGGTGGAAGGGAAATTCGGTTGATTGGGACTATCGGGAAAATGTTGCGTTTCCAATGCCAACGCTTCCCTAAAACCTATCGGTTTCCCATGTTTTCCGTTGGCTTTCCCGTCGAAAAAATTACCGCTGTAGAACTGCACACCCGGTTGGTCGGTATACACTTCCATGATTCGTCCGCTTTGGGGCTCGTACAACGTTGCCGCCAATTCGACGGCCTGTTTCTTCGCAACATCCAACACCCAATTATGGTCATATCCTTTGCCGTTTTGTAATTGTAGATGGTCGTGATCAATCCGGTCGCCAATGCGCACAGGCGTTCTGAAATCAAAAGGCGTTCCGTCCACCGGCAGCAACGCCCCGGCAGGTATCAGCAACGTGTTTACAGGCGTGATGTGATCAGCGTTAATCGTCAGGATATGGTCAGTGATGCTACCGTTGCCCTCGCCTTTCAGGTTAAAGAACGTATGGTTAGATAAATTCACCACCGTGGGCTTGTCGGTTTCCGCTTCGTAAGTAATTTTAAACTCATTCTCCGGCGTTACGCTGTATTCCACTGTAATTTTCAAATTGCCGGGGAAGCCCTCGTCCCCATCGGGCGAGCGGTAGGAAAAGCGAACAGCCGCAGCGCTGACACTGTCTACCTGCCACACCACCCTGTCGAGGCCGTGGAGGCCTCCATGCAGGGTTTGTCCGTTGTTATTTTGAGGCAAGTGATATTCCACACCGTCGAGTTTAAACGCGCCGTTGGCAATACGATTGGCATAGCGGCCAACGATCGAGCCCAGGAAACGCTCGCCTTCGTTATTGATATAGCGTTCAATATTTTCGTAACCCACCGACACATCACTGTAATGGCCGTTTTTATCGGGCACCCACAACGACACTACACGCAAACCGTAGTTGGTAACCTGCAACAGCAGGCCATTGCCCGAATCCAGGGTGTAGAGCGATACCGGTTGTCCGTCAATCACCGTATCAAACGCCGCTTTGTCGAGCAATGACACTTCTTCACTGCTGCCTCCCACACAAGCGGACAGCAGCGGTGCAAACGCAAAAGAATACATTATTTTTCTCATAAAATTAGCTATTAGTTTTGGCACAAAAATAATAAAAATATTTTAAATCACCGTATTACCGGAAAAGCCGAGGTTTTTTTATTATCTCAAATGAAGCGGCCAAATCTGAATCTAAATGTAGCGTAACTGGTTTAAAATAGAGAATGATAGTTGCTTGTGACCATAATTTTCATCCCATTATTTCCTCTAAATTTATTTCCAAGCCGTCAAAGATATGCACCGGTACTTTTCCGGTTTCATACACTGTCCCTTCATCGTATTTCCCGTCGGGTTGCAGCAGGAACACCTGCACGCCTTCCGATGGAAACACCACCCAGTATTCGCGCACGCCGGACGCTTCGTAGAGGGCGAATTTCTCGCTAAGGTCATATTTGCTGGTGGAAAGCGACTGCACTTCCGCAATAAAGTCAGGTGCGCCGAGGCAGCCGCGCCGGTCAATTTTCGCAGGGTCGCACACAATGCAGACGTCGGGTTGCACAACGGTATCAATCAGGGCGTCTTCCTTTTCGCCGTTCTTTGGCAACCGCACGTCAAAAGGCGCGATAAAAACCTTACATTTACCTTTGTGTTTCTTCACCGTGTACCGTAACTCCCCATACAGGTTCCCGGTTATTTCCTGATGTTGCGCCGTAGGCGCCGGCGACATCAACTTAATCAATCCGTGCAATAGTTCCCTGCGCGTATTGTCCCACCACGTGTAGTAGTCGGCGTAGGTGTACCGTTTGTTAAGGTCTAACGAAAGTTCCATAGCGCTTTTTTTACGCAAATATAAGCATTTTTCAGGAAATATCGTCCCCTTAATCACTTACTCACCGCAGCGACACATTGATCCCGCCGAATACCGTAACTCCCGGCATCGGATAACCGGTGAGAATTTGGTAGTCGCGACCGGTAAGATTTTCCCCCTTCACAAAAAATCCGAGCCACTCCAGCGGCTGAAAGGACGCCTTGGCGTCAAGCACCGCAAAGGTTTCAATCGCCGGATTGGCGCCGGTTTCAGAATAAAGACCATCCACAAACCGGTAATTAACGCCAAAGTTCCACCGGCTTAAACGGTAATTGGCCGCAAGGAAAATTTGGTGTTCGGGCGAGTACAAAAGCGGCGTGTCCATGTGTAAATAGGAATAATTACCTTGCAGGTTGAAATTTTTGAGGACATGCCAGCGGAATGAAAAATCAAATCCCTTATTCAAAAATTCCCCGGTATTCACATTTTTTGGAGGAGGCGCCACTACTTGTATTAAGTTCTTTCCATCGGCAAGGTAGCCGGCAAATTCCAATGCAAGGCGACCATCGAAAAATGTTTGATCTACGGCAACTTCATAATTCCACATGCGTTCGGGATCGAGATCAGGATTGGCGGGCGTCCACATATAAAGTTCCCTGATAGAAGGGCTCCTGAACCCCTTGCTTACTGAGGCTTTGATAACAGTTGTACGACAAGGCGTGAAAGCTATTCCTGCTTGCGGGACCCACTCGCCGCCATAAGTTTTGTTGTGCTCGTAACGCACGCCGGCATTTAACGTAATTTTTTCAAACAGGTTTTGCTGCAACATCACATAACCGGCTACTTCATATACGGAAGTGTCTATAATATCACCACGGGGTGAGCCGTCTACAAATTTATTCCATGCCTCCCCGCCATAATTCATAAAGTCAATACCCGCCGTGATGGTATTGCCTTGCAAAAGACGGAAGGCCTGGTAAAGCGACACACCCATGTTATAATCGGTAGAGCGATAGCGAAAATCTCTCGGCGGTGTCTGGCCCGGATAGTAGCCGTCATTGATTTCATGATCGCCAAAATTATAAAATAACTTTAAGGCCCCGTCTGATTTCCCGTAATTATTTTGCAGCGTAATGGCAGCCATGCCGCGCAAAACATCGGCAATGTGATCGGTAATAGGATTATCCACTTCTCCCGGGTCGTGCGATTTATTTTTGGCAATCATCACATCGCCCCAAAGGTTCAAATGGTCTGTGAAATGATAACCGGCACGCGCATAGGCATTGGTAATAGAGAAGTCGGAATTGTCGCGATGTCCGTCGGTATGGTCATAATTCAATGAAACAAAAGCATCGAACTTTCCGGTTTTAACACCTGCATTCCCCATATATTTTTGGGTGTTGTAGGATCCATACATCAAGCGGGCATTGGCGTTCCAGCCGTCAGTGCGTTGTTTCCGGGTGATGATATTCACCACGCCGCCCATGGCATTGCTGCCATACAGGATAGACGCAGGGCCGCGAATGACCTCCACCCGGTCTATATCGGAACTCACATACGAATCCGGCAAATGATGCCCCATGATTCCCATAAACTGCGGCTGCCCGTCAATCAACATCAGTACCTGGCCGGTGGGCGAGCCGCCCACGCCGCGAATGGTGACGCCGCCACCGCCACCCGCACCAAGACCAAACCCGGTAATGCCGCGCTCGGTAACGAACATGCCGGGTATGCGTTCCGACAAACCCGCCAGAATATTCGACTCGCTGCTTTGCTCCAATTCGTCGCGGCTCACCACCGATATGGTCATGGGCACATTACTGCGGTTTACCTCCGTACGATTGGCTGTAACCACCACCTCACCGAGTTTGCGGACACTGTCTTGCGCCATATCCTGCGCATATACTGCGAAAGGAAGACACAATAAAGAAATGAAAGAAATTTTTTTGTACATGTCAGTAAAGTATTATGAATTTATAAAAAAGTATTACGACCGGAATAAAATTAACGGAAAATATTATAGAACAAACCTTTAAAAATATTACAAATTTACAAAAAAGTATTACGTTCAGATTAAAAAAAAATTAACGGCGACGATGTACTGCGCTTCGGGTCATAATCAACTTGCCATGGCGCACGCCTTTTAAAGTAATCAACTTGTCCGACAAATCGGTAAGGCGGTACGACTTGCCCCGCACGGCCACAATTTCAAAATTCGTATCCTGTGAAATCTGAAACCGCTGTACCGACAATATTTCTTCACGATAAGCATGTTGAACTTCCGAAAGTTTCTTGGCAATATCACGTTTATGGTAATCATACACCAAAATAATAGCGCCCGCTACCAGATTATTACATTGCCATTTTTCCTCCACCATATTACGTTCGATAAGCTGCCTGATGGCTTGCGAACGATTAGGGAAATTATTAGTTTCAATGAAATTATCCAAGGCTTCCAGCAAATCGCTTTCTAAAGAAACACTAAAACGCGAAAGAGACATTTGTATGCTTTATATATTTAAGCAAATATACAATATATTTTTAATAATGCAATTTTTTTCTGATATTTGCATTCGAAATCTAACTTTCAAAAGATGGCTGAATATAGCAACAATTACAAAAAAGGCTTTGTTACGCAAGTGATCGGGCCGGTAGTGGACGTCCGCTTTGAGAAGAACGACGAAGAACGGACGGTGCTGCCCCGCATTCATGAAGCGCTGGAAATACCGCGGCAGGGACACACCCTTTCATTGGAAGTACAACAGCATATCGGCGAAAACACGGTGCGCGCCATAGCCATGGACTCTACCGACGGGCTTCAGCGCGGCGTAACGGTGTACGCCACCGGCTCCACCATCACCATGCCGACAGGCAACCCCGTAAAAGGCCGGCTGATGAATGTAATAGGCGAAACCATTGACGGCATGCGCCCTGTGAAGGAAGCCTCGCGGTTGCCCATCCACCGCGAGCCGCCCAAATTCGACGAACTAAGCACCAAACGCGAGGTATTGTTCACCGGAATAAAGGTGCTCGATTTGCTGGCGCCCTACTCAAAAGGCGGGAAAATCGGGCTGTTCGGCGGCGCCGGTGTGGGAAAGACGATAATCATTATGGAATTGATTAACAATATTGCGAAAAAACATAACGGATTTTCGGTGTTCGCCGGCGTGGGCGAACGCACCCGCGAAGGCAACGACCTGCTGCGCGAAATGATCGAAAGCAACGTTATACGGTATGGCGACGCATTCAAAAAAAGCATGGAAGAAGGCCATTGGGATTTGAGCGCTATCGATTACAATGAACTGGAAAAATCACAAGCCACATTAATATTCGGACAGATGAACGAGCCTCCGGGAGCCCGCGCTTCCGTGGCATTGTCGGGGCTCACCATCGCCGAATCGTTCCGCGACAACAAGGAAGATGAAGGTCCGAAAGACATTTTGTTTTTTATCGACAACATATTCCGTTTCACACAGGCCGGCTCGGAAGTGTCGGCGCTGTTGGGCCGGATGCCTTCGGCCGTAGGTTACCAGCCGACACTGGCCTCGGAGATGGGCGCCATGCAAGAGCGCATCACCTCTACTAAGCAAGGCTCCATCACGTCGGTACAGGCCGTGTATGTGCCGGCCGACGACCTCACAGACCCCGCGCCTGCCACCACGTTCTCACACCTCGACGCTACCACGGTGCTAAGCCGTAAAATCACGGAAATGGGCATCTACCCGGCCGTCGACCCGCTGGAATCCACGTCGCGGAACCTCGACCCGCTGGTGGTTGGAGAAGAGCACTACAACACGGCGCAACGTGTAAAGCAAATCCTGCAACGGAACAAGGAACTCCAGGATATTATCTCCATCTTAGGCATGGAAGAACTGTCGGACGAAGACCGGACTATCGTAAATCGCGCCCGCAAAATCCAGCGTTTCCTGTCGCAGCCTTTCAAGGTGGCGGAGCAATTCACCGGCCTGGACGGCGTAATGGTCGACATCGAAGACACGATACGCGGCTTTAAAATGATATTAGACGGCGAAGTGGATCATGTGCCGGAACAGGCGTTCCTGAATGTCGGGAAAATAGAAGAAGCCATCAGCAAGGGCGAGAAATTAAAGGAGAACGAAGCATAAGGCGTGTTATGAAATTAGAAATCATATCTCCCCAAGGCGCGGTGCTGCAAAAAGAAATCACGCAGGTTTCGCTGCCCGGAACGGTGGGCATATTCACGGTATTGAACAATCATGCACCGATTATCTCCACACTGCGGAAAGGAAAGGTTTCTTACCAGACGAATGAAAAAGTGGACGAAGAAGTTGAAATTGAAAAGGGCGTCGTGGAAGTGAAAAAAAATAAGGTGATGGTTTTTGTTGAACAGGTAAAGAAAAACGGACATGCACAAGTTTAAATTGATACAAGTATTCTTTTTCTTCTCCACCGTGTACTTGGGGATAGGGTTGCTCAGCAGTGTGGCCTATTATTTTTTCATTCCGCAATATTACTTCAATTTTTATCCGGCCATCATTGCCTTTTATTGGATTGGCGGGGTTATACTGAACGCTATCCTTGCGCTTAGCCACAGCACAAAGCCCGAGCGCTTATTGAATATTTACATGATGGGACGGATGATTAAATTCCTGCTCACGATTGTATTCCTGCTGGTGTATGTGCTGTGCGCCTCCGAGAATCGTACGCCCTTCGCGATGGCGCTAATGGCCAATTTTTTCATCTATACGGGACTGGAAATTTTCATCTATTATTTATACACAAAACCTGCGTTCAAGAATGAAAAGGAAAAATAACACACATCTTGTCGTTGGTTTCCTCCTTATTTTCCTGACGGCAGCCGTTGGGAAAACAGCGGCGCAGGAACAGAAAGTGAACGTAAAGGAAATTGTGTTCGAGCACTTGGGCGACGCGTATGAGTGGCACATCACCAACTGGGGCGAAAAGTCAATCGCTATTCCCTTGCCGGTGATTGTGAAAAGCAAGGAACGTGGTTGGCGCGTATTTTCTTCCTCGCACATCAGCCATGGGACTACGCACGAGGGGTTTTATATTGCCCACGAGGGAAAATATGCGGGGAAAGTGGTAGAGCGCAACAGCGCCGGCGAAGAAATCCGTCCTTCGATGGATATTTCATTTACGAAAAACGCACTGGGGCTTTTCATCAGCAGTTGCCTGTTGTTGCTTATCATATTGCCGGTAGCCCGCTGGTATAAACGCGGTGCGCAACATACGCCAAAAGGGTTCAGGGGCGCGGTGGAATTGTTAATTGTGTATGTACTCGACGAAATCATCAAACCCTGCGTGGGCGAGGAATACAGGAAATACGCCACCTACTTGCTGACGATATTTTTCTTCATCTTTATCAATAACCTGATGGGGCTAATCCCTTTCTTCCCGGGAGGGGCAAACGTTACAGGAAACATTGCGGTGACGCTGTTCCTGGCGTTTTGCACATTTCTGGTCATTACTTTTTCGGGGACGAAAGCCTATTGGAAAGAAATCCTTTGGCCCGAAGTGCCCACGTGGCTGAAAGCGCCCGTCCCCATTATGCCGGTGATTGAACTGTTCGGCATATTCACCAAGCCTTTCGCCTTGATGATTCGTTTATTCGCCAACATCATGGCCGGGCACTCCGTCATTTTAGGGTTGGTATGCCTGATATTCATTACCGTTTCCATGGGCGCTACCATCAACACAAGCATGTCGATTGTGGCTGTTTTATTCAGCATATTTATGAATTTCCTTGAACTGTTGGTGGCCTTTATCCAGGCCTACGTGTTCACGTTGCTGTCGAGTGTATTCATCAACATGGCAAGAGTTAAACATGCGCATTAAGAATTAGAATTAATAACTAAAAAATTAAATATTATGTTACTTACATCATTTTTACAGGCAGCTACCGGAATTGGACTTGGGACACTTGGCGCGGCTATTGGCGCCGGCATCGCAGCTGTGGGCGCAGGTATCGGGATTGGGAAAATTGGCGCTTCATCCATGGACGCTATTGCCCGCCAACCCGAAGCCGCAAACAATATCAGGATGACGATGATTATTGCCGCAGCGCTTATCGAAGGCGTGGCCTTGTTTGCCGTGGTTGTATGTTTCCTTGCCCTTTAAACGCGCGGTAGTATGTCGTTATTAGTCCCCGACACAGGATTATTGTTCTGGATGGCGTTGTCGTTCGGCGTGGTGCTGTTCGTGCTCGTCAAGTTCGGATTTCCGGTGATTATCAAAGCGGTGGAAACGCGCTCGGCGTATATCGCCGATTCGCTGGAAGCCGCACGGGAAGCCGAAAGCCAGCTCGCCACCATAAACCGGCAGGCGGAAGCCATCATCGCAGAAGCGCAGAACGAACGCAAGACGATACTGAATGAAGCGCAGGAAGCCAAAAACACAATCGTGAGTAAGGCGAAAGAAGACGCCGAAGCCGAAGCCCGCCGCCGGATCAACAAGGCGCTGGAAGATATTGAGGGCTCGAAGAAAAAGGCGCTGGCCGAACTCCGGAAAGACGTGGCCGGCATTTCGGTGAAAATCGCCGAAAAAATCATAGGCGAACGGCTTAAAGACGACCAAAAACAGCAAGAACTAATTAATAAATTACTGGCAGAAGAATTTGCACATTAACCCGGAATACAATGAACCACGGAGCAATATCAAGGCGGTATGCAAAAGCGCTTTTCCTGTATGCGAAAAAGCATCACAAGGAAGAAGAGGTGTTTCATGAAAGCATGGCGCTGACACAAAGTTTCGGCCAACACCGGACGCTGGGGCGCTGTTTGGGCAACATTGTGTTAGACAGCAGAAAGAAAGAAGCGCTTATCGAAGCATGCGCCGGCGGCAATGCCAGCACGGTGTTTAAGCAGTTCATCCGGCTGGTGATTGCGAAAAAACGGGAGAATTTGCTGCAATTGATTTGCCTTACTTATCAAGATTTGTTCTATCGCGAAATGCGCTTATTGGATGTATACCTCACCACAACAAAAGATTTAAGTGCCGCCATGACTGAAAAAATCGTGCAGAAATTAACGCAACACACCGGGCAAAATATACAATTGCATGCCACGGTGAACCCTGAAATCATTGGCGGATTTGTCTTGCGATGGGATACCTACCGGTTAGACGCCAGTGTGCGGACAAACCTAAAACGGATACAGAAAAATTTAACGGACATAATGAATTAAGAGCTATGGCAGAAAATATCAAAATCAGCGAAGTGTCGGACGTCATTTATAAATTACTGGAAGAAACCGACCCGGAGAAGACGCTGGAGGAAGTAGGAACGGTTATCCAGGTAAGCGATGGCGTGGCGCGCATATATGGCTTGCGGAATGCGGAAGCGAGCGAATTACTCGAGTTCGACAATGGCACAAGGGCTATCGTGATGAACCTCGAAGAAGACAACGTGGGTGCGGTGTTGCTGGGCTCTACAGAGGCGGTGAAAGAAGGCGATACGGTGAAGCGGACGCAAAAAATCGCTTCTGTGATGGTGGGCGAAGGATTGATCGGAAGGGTCATCAACACACTGGGAGAGCCTATCGACGGGCTCGGACACGTGTTGGGAGAACGCATCGAGATGCCGCTGGAGCGGAAAGCGCCCGGCGTAATTTTCAGGCAGCCGGTGAATGAGCCGCTACAAACAGGCCTGAAAGCGGTAGACGCCATGATTCCGATAGGGCGCGGGCAACGCGAGTTGATTATCGGCGACCGCCAAACAGGTAAAACATCCATCGCCATCGACACTATTATTAACCAACGTAATAATTTCAAAGAGGGGAAGCCTGTATATTGCATATATGTAGCCATTGGCCAAAAAGCCTCCACCGTGGCGTCGCTGGTGGACTTGCTGCGCGAAAAAGGCGCTATGGATTACACGGTAGTGGTTTCTTCCACCTCGTCTGACCCCACGGCTATGCAATACTTTGCACCGTTTGTGGGCGCCGCCATCGGCGAATATTTCCGCGACACCGGACGTCATGCCTTGGTGGTGTACGACGACCTGTCGAAACAAGCCGTAGCCTATCGCGAAGTGTCGCTCATTTTGCGCCGGCCTTCGGGCAGGGAGGCCTATCCGGGCGACATCTTCTACCTTCATTCCCGCTTGCTGGAACGCGCTGCAAAAATTATTAACCAGGATGAAATTGCAGCCCGGATGAACGACTTGCCCGAAAGCCTGAAAGGTAAAGTGCGCGGCGGCGGCTCGCTCACCGCGCTCCCCATCATCGAAACGCAAGCCGGCGATGTGTCGGCCTACATCCCCACGAACGTCATCTCCATCACCGACGGGCAAATATTCCTCGACACGGATTTATTTAACCAGGGGTCGCGACCGGCCATCAACATTGGCATTTCGGTGTCGCGGGTAGGCGGAAACGCCCAGCTCAAATCCATGAAAAAAGTAGCGGGAACGCTGAAAATAGACCAGGCGCAATACCGCGAACTGGAAGCTTTTACAAAGCTCGGCGGCGACATGGATACCGTCACGGCGCAAGTGATTGACAAAGGGAGGAAGAACACGCGGCTGCTCACGCAACCGCAATATCAACCGTTGCCCACAGGCGAGCAAATTGCCATCCTGTATTGCGGAACGCACGGCCTGCTAAGGGATATACCGTTAGATAAAATTAACGACTTTGAAAAAGCGTTCCGGAAAGAATTGCGGCTGGTGTATGAACAAAAGGTGATTGTTCCGCTGGAGAAAGGAATTATCAACGACGAAATAGAAACATATATCAAAGACTTGGCCAAGTCGACAGCAAAACAATTCACAGCATAAGACCATGGCTTCATTAAAAGAGGTAAAAACACGTATTGCTTCGGTACAAAGCACCAAGAAAATAACGGAAGCGCGGCAGATGATCGCATCGGCGCAGTTGCACCGTGCGCAAACTGTGCTGAAGCATGCGCAGTATTATAACCAGGCGTTGCAAGCCTCGCTCAGCGGAATGATTGACGCCGACAGCGAATACCACACGCCGTTAACCGAGGTGCGGGATTCAGGAGCGGTGGCTATCGTCATCCTTTCTTCCAACTCGGGCATGAACGGGTCGTTTAATGCGAAAATGGAAAAAGAAATCCATACGTTTAAAAACCTGTATCCGAATGAGACATTGATGTTCATTCCCGCAGGCAACAAAGCGCGAAAGGCTTTGCTTCAATCAGGGCACGAGCCCGCCTGTCATTTCGACCACCTGGTGAACAAGCCTTCTTTTGAAGACGTCGCGCAACTGGCGGCCACACTCATGGATTTATACATCTCGAAAAAAGTCAAAAAAATTGAACTGGTTTCATATCATTTCAAGAGTATCGGCACCCAAAACATACAGTACAAGACATTCCTGCCCTATTGCTTTCCGGCCAGCAGCGCGGCTGGCGCCACATCTTCAAACTACATTTTAGAGCCATCCTTACAGGTCATTTTAGAAGAATCGTTACCCCTATTGCTCCATGCAATGCTTTACGCCACCTTCATTGATCACCAGACCTCAGAATTTGCAGCGCGCACCATCGCCATGCAATTAGCCAGCGAAAACGCGAATGAATTGCTGGACGAATTGCGCCTTACTTACAATAAGGTGCGCCAACAAAACATCACGGCGGAGCTTTTGGATATTATGGGCAGTTCGTTTGCATAGGGAACGCCTGCCTGCTTTAAATTGCGACATCCTGTTATTCACATCACTTTTATTCATTTTATTTTATTGATTTTGAAATAATTATAAATTTACTCAGTATATTGAGTAAAAATACTCAGGTTATTGAGTAAATTTATTCAAAATATTGAGTATATTTGCGCGTGATATTGAGTAAAAATACTTAGGCTATTGAGTAAATTTAAAAAATATGTATAAAAGAACTTATTTAAAGACACTTGCAAAAAGAATATTGGAGCCAAGATCCTTTATCCAAGTGATTTTTGGGCCTCGTCAGGTAGGAAAAACCACCATGGTTACCCAACTATTGAAAGATACTCGCCTGCCCAATTTGTACGAAACGGCCGATGCGGTAGTCGTAGACCAATCGCTGTGGATATCGCAGGTTTGGGAAAGGGCGCGGATGCTATTAAAAGCCGCAGAGGCTCAAGAGTTCCTGTTGATTATCGACGAAATTCAGAAAATTGAAAATTGGAGCGAATATATCAAGCGGGAATGGGATCAGGACACACGCGAAAACGTCAACATCAAGGTGGTGTTGCTGGGCTCGTCGCGCATGTTACTGCAAAAAGGGCTCACGGAATCAATGGCCGGGCGTTTCGAAACAAACTATCTTGGGCACTGGTCGCTGTCCGAAATGCAAGACGCTTTCGGGTGGAGTGCCGCGCAATATATTTATTATGGAGGTTATCCGGGCGCCGTATCGCTTATCAACGATGAAAACCGTTGGAAAAACTACATCAAAGATGCGCTGATTGAAACCAGCATTTCAAAAGACATCATCATGCT
Source organism: Prevotellaceae bacterium (assembly GCA_031279475.1). Classification (GTDB taxonomy): domain Bacteria; phylum Bacteroidota; class Bacteroidia; order Bacteroidales; family UBA932; genus JAIRLC01. Next base: position 24,067 of record JAITIL010000022.1, read on the forward strand.
CACGCGGATTGACAAGCCCGCTTTGCTCAAACGGTTGTTCGAATTGGGCACGCTTTATTCCGGACAGATTTTGTCGTTCACTAAAATCATGGGGCAGTTGCTGGACGCAGGGAATAGCACCACGTTGGCCCATTATTTACAATTGTTGTCGGAATGTTGGCTTTTGGGCGGACTGGAAAAATATACCGGGGACATTATACGGAAACGCTCGTCGAGTCCTAAGTTTCAAGCATATAACAACGCCTTACTCAGCGCGCAAATGAACAATACGTTCAAAAACCTGGTAATTAGCCCTGAAAAATGGGGCAGATTAGTTGAATCGGCTGTAGGCGCACACCTTATCAATCACGCGGTAACTGGAAAATACAACGTAGGTTATTGGCGGGAAGGAGGGAGTGAAGTAGATTTTGTACTGGAAAAAGAAGGAAAGGTAATCGGACTGGAGGTAAAAAGCGGTGCAAAAGGAGGGACTTCCGGCATGAAGGTATTCCATGAGAAATTCCGTCCCAATAAACTTCTATTGGTAGGCACCGGCGGTATTCCTTATGAGGAGTTTCTAAAAATAGATCCTACAGGTCTGTTTTAATGCTAATTAAAATTTTACTCAATAAGCTGAGTATTTTTTCTCAGCTTATTGAGTATTTTTTCATATATATAATAAATTCAAAGAAATTATATATATTTGTATATTATTTCTTAATCTAACAATTTTAAATGACCGAAATGAAAATCCGTTTAATTACATTCATCACGCTTGTATGTTGTTGTGCAATGCTTATAGCCTGTCACAACAAACAATCATTACTTACAACCCCTGCGCCCGCCCGTGAGGCCGGGCAAACCGATGTATTGCAACTTCGATGCGACCCTTTGCCGGTAGTGCGGATAGGCTTCATAGGCCTCGGCATGCGCGGTCCCGGCGCAGTGAATCGCATGATGGCCATTGAAGGCACGGAAATAAAGGCGATATGCGACCTCGAGCCTTATAACCTCGAACGGGTGCGTGAAAATATCGCAGCGGACGGACGGCCTGAAGCCGCCGAATACACGGGAACAGACGGCTGGAAAGCGCTCTGCGAACGGGACGACATAGACCTCGTGTATATCTGCACCGATTGGCTTACCCACACACCCATGGCTGTGTATGCGATGGAACACGGCAAACATGTAGCGATAGAAGTGCCCGCAGCCACTACTGTAGAGGAGTGTTGGCAATTAGTGAATACGGCCGAAAAAACCCGCCGGCATTGCATGATGCTCGAAAATTGCTGTTACGATAAATTTGAAATGGCCACACTAAACATGGCACAGGCCGGCGTGTTCGGGGAAATTGTGCATGTGGAAGGCGCCTACATTCATGACTTGCGGGAGTTGAACTTTGACGACCGCTTGTCGCCAACCAAAAACTACGAGCCCGGCGTCGGCGCTGTTAGCAAAGAAGCGAAAACGCCTCAAATAGCCGGCTATTGGAACTTCTGGCGCAAGCAGTACAACAGTATACATACAGGAAACCCTTACCCCACCCACGGATTGGGGCCGGTGTGCCAACTCCTCAACATACACCGCGGCGACAAAATGAACTGGCTGGTGTCTGTGTCCTCCAACCAATTCGGCATGACCGAATATGCCGCAGCCCGCTTCGGCGAAGAGTCCCCGGAGGCCAAACAACCATACGCACTGGGCGACATGAACACCACCATCATCAAAACGCAAAAGGGGAAAACCATCATGATACAACATGATGTGACCAGCCCGCGCCCCTATAACCGGCTACACACCGTGAGCGGCACCAAAGGCTTTGCACAGAAATATCCTTACCGGCAAATTGCGCTTGAGCCCAATGCCCATGCGCCATTAAACAAACAACAGATGGATTCGCTGCTGACCGTTTACGAACATTCTTTCTACAAAGAAGCGGGGAAAGCCGCTTCCGAATTGGGCGCTATTGCCCACGGCGGCATGGACTACATCATGGACTACCGCTTGATTTATTGCCTGCGCAACGGATTGCCGCTGGATGAAGACGTGTATGACGCCGCCGAATGGTCGTGCCTCGTGGAACTCACCGAGCTTTCCGCCCGCAATAACGGCGCTCCTGTGGAAATACCCGATTTCACACGCGGCGCTTGGGACAAAATACAGGGACTAAAATTTGCTGAATAATAGATACCATTATGAAAAAGTTTTTAGAAACAACCGCTCATTTTGCATTGGCCGCTGAGGTTGTCGAAGTATGCCCTTTCGGTAATGGATTAATCAACGATTCCTATCTTGCAAAAACCGCCGGCAACGCGCCGGATTACATATTGCAACGCATCAATCATCACGTATTCCGTGATGTGGATATGCTGCAAAACAATATTGACGCCGTCACCACGCACATACGCAAAAAACTGGTCGAGCGCGGCGAAAAAGATATCGACCGGAAAGTGTTGCAGTTCGTCCCCGCCCGCGACGGTAAAAAATATCACTTCGACGGGGAGAATTATTGGCGCATGATGGTGTATATTCCCAATTCGGCGTCGTACGAAACAATCAGTCCGGAATACGCGGGCTATGCAGGCCGGGCTTTCGGCGATTTCCAAAATATGTTGTCCGACATTCCCACGCGATTGGGCGAGACCATCCCCAACTTTCATAACATGGATTTTCGCTTCGATCAATTTAGGGAAGCTGTACAGACCAATCCCAAAGGACGTGTAAAGAGTACACGTGATTTTATCAACGAGCTGAACCTCCGTATTGCGGAAATGAGCGAAGCCGAAGATCTACACCGCAAGGGCAGACTGCCCAAAAGGGTGTGCCACTGCGACACGAAAGTCAACAATATCCTTTTCGACAAAAACAACGGGGAAATACTGTGCGTGGTAGACTTAGACACCGTGATGCCGAGCTATATCTTTTCGGACGTGGGCGATTTCTTGCGCACGGCGGCCAATACCGGCGCCGAAGACGATCAGGATTTGAGTCGGATAGACTTCAACATGGACATCTTTAAAGCATTCACAAAAGCTTATCTCGAATCGGCCAAAGACTTTTTGACGCCAATAGAAATAAGCCACATCCCTTACGCGGTCGCGCTGTTCCCTTACATGCAGAGCATGCGGTACATGACCGACTACGTCAACGGCGACACGTATTATAAAATCCAATATCCGGAGCACAACCTTGTGCGCGCCAAAGCGCAGTTTAAGTTGCTTCAAAGCGTGGAAGCCGACATGGCGGAGATGAAGACGTATATAAGGGAGGTGAGGGGGTAAAAAGAGAGCGGTAGCAGAGAAGTGGGTACAATTGAAAAATTATATAAGGAATGGTTGTCCATGCAGCCGCTTGACGCTAAACTGCAACGAGGTATGAATCAGCAGTTTATGGTGGATTTTAATTACAATTCCAACCATTTGGAAGGCAACGCATTGACTTATGGTCAAACAAAACTCTTGTTGCTTTTTGGTGATACGACAGGAAATGCACCCATGCAGGATTACGAAGAGATGAAAGCGCATAATGTTGGATTGGAGCTGATGAAAATAGCTGCAACAGATAAAGAAAGAGTATTGTCCGAAAATTTTATCAGAGAATTGAATCATACCATTTTGGTGCGTGATTTCTATAAGACAAGCCAGGCTGGGGATTTCCGTTATAAAATCAATGTTGGCGTTTACAAAACACGCCCTAATTCCGTTATTACGCCGTCCGGTGAATTGTTTGATTATGCCTCGCCGGAAGAGACGCCCTCGTTGATGGCAGATTTGATAGCATGGTACCGACATGAAGAACAGAAAAAAAATCTGACGGTTGTAGAATTAGCCGCTTTGTTTCACTATCGTTATATCCGTATCCATCCCTTTGAAGACGGTAACGGCCGAATTGCCCGATTGCTGGTTAATTACATTCTACTCAGAAACCATTATCCGATGATAGTCATCCGGACAGACGACCGCGTTAATTATCTTAAATCCCTACATCAATGCGATGTACTGTCAGGGAAAATCCCTTCCGATGGCGCTCATGCCACTTTAGCACAAAGCCAGCCATTGATTGACTATATTTCTGATGTGGTGGAGAAAAAATTGATAGCCGTTCTTCAACTTGCCAAAGGGGAAATAAAAGAACTTGTGGAAGCAACAGACGACACGAAAAGGGTTACAGAAAGGGCTACAGAAAGGGTTACAGAAAACCAATATATAATTATAAATGAAATAATTAAAAACGAAAGAATAACATCGAAAGAATTATCTGAAATAGTGGGAATATCTGCGATAAGCATTAGAGACAATCTTGCAAAATTAAAAGCACGAAAAATTATTAAGCGTATTGGAGGTGACCGGGGTGGTTCTTGGAAAATCATCAAAAAAGTGGCAGTATAAATACGAAGCAACTACGACAAAAAATAGTAGATTTCGCTTTATGCAGCGTTCTTGCCACACATAATGACATGTTTCAAAGAACGACAGTTTTTCAATAAGACGATATTATAATCGCCAAAAAGTTGCCAAAAATAAAAACCAAAAGCGCTAATAATCTAATAACAGGACTATTAACGCTTTACAAAGTGCCCGGAGCCGGGATCGAACCGGCACAGCCTTGCAGCCACTGGTGTTTGAGACCAGCGCGTCTACCAATTCCGCCATCCGGGCAAACTGTCAAAGTACATTCAAGGGGCACAAAGTTAAACATTTCTTTTGTTCTTGCAAAACTATAATGTAATTTTGCTGCGTTTTTCATACTAAAACCATGGATAATTATCTCAAAAATTTTAAAATCAGTGACGTGTTCCGGCCGAAGCTGTTCACGATGATAAAAAAACGCAGGTACAACAAGGAAACTTTTGTATCCGACCTCATCGCCGGCGTGATTGTAGGGATAGTAGCCCTGCCGTTGGCCATTGCTTTTGGAATTGCCTCGGGCGTGAGTCCGCAACAAGGGTTGATCACCGCCATTATCGCCGGATTTATTATATCGTTCTTCGGCGGCACGAATGTGCTTGTAGGTGGGCCTACCGGCGCTTTTATGGTGATTGTGTACGGCATCGTAGCCGAATTTGGCATGAACGGGCTTATTATCGCCACCATACTGGCCGGAATCATGCTGATATTGATGGGCGTGCTGAAGTTAGGCAATATCATTAAATTCATCCCCTACCCCATTATTGTGGGGTTTACCAGCGGCATCGCCGTTGTGATTTTTTCTTCGCAAATCAAGGATTTCTTCGGCTTAACCATAGACGCCGTGCCGTCGGAATTTATTGACAAGTGGATGGCGTATTTTTCACATTTCGGCTCGACAAGTTTATCGACCACAGGCATTGCGCTGTTCACTGTCGCCGTGATTATATATTGGCCCTACGTGAATAAAAAAATCCCGGGTTCACTGGTTGCTATTATCATCACTACCATTTTTGCGACGCTGAGCGGCATGGATGTGGAAACCATCGGCAGCCGTTTTCCTGAGCTGGCCGGCGGGTCGAGCCTGCCAAGCCCCGAAGCGCCCACGATGAATGCAAAAGTAATCCGCATGCTCATACAGCCTGCCTTCACCATTGCCATACTGGGCGCTATTGAGTCGCTGCTGGCCGCCATGGTGGCCGACGGGGTAACCGGCAAGAAACACCATTCAAATACCGAACTGATTGCTCAGGGCGTCGCCAATATCGTAGCGCCCATCTTTGGCGGCATTCCGGCCACAGGCGCCATTGCCCGGACCATGACAAACATCAACAATGGCGGGAAAACACCTGTGGCGGGCATTATTCATGCTGTTGTGCTGGCGTTGATTTTTATTTGCTTAATGCCCCTGGCCGTGCATATTCCGTTGGCCTGCTTAGCCGGTATCTTAGTTATGGTGGCCTATAATATGAGTGAGTGGCGTTCATTTAAAGCCCTGCTGCGTAACCCGCGCTCCGACGTGATTGTGTTGCTCACCACCTTTTTCCTCACCGTATTCTTAGACCTCACTATTGCCATTGAGTTCGGCCTGCTGATGGCGGGAATACTGTTCCTGAAGCGGGTTTCGGAAACGTCGAGCATTTCAGTTATTGAACATGAAATCAACAGTACGGAGGACGACGAGGCCGTTAATGCCGAAGCGCTGAACATCCCGGAAGGCGTGGAAGTGTATGAAATCAACGGGCCTTTCTTTTTCGGACTGGCGAACAAATTTGACGAATTTGACCACACCGGCACGGCAAAACGAGCCAGGGTGCGGGTTATCCGCATGCGTAAGGTTCCGTTTATTGATTCCACGGGATTACATAACCTCCGGAACTTGTGGAAACGCTCGACGAAAGAAAAGATACAAATCGTACTTTCAGGCGTAAATACTAATGTGTATGCGACTCTTGAAAAAGCAGGCTTTACCGAAGAGCTCGGCAAGGAGTTTATTTGCAGCAATATAGATATTGCGTTAAAAAAAGCTGCCCAACTACTGCAAGAATAAAATCTTTTTTTATACCTTTGTAGTATGATGAAATGCGTAATTTTCATTTTTGTGTTATACACTTTGTGCTGTTCTTGTTCTTCTCAAAATAAATTGACAAAATCGAAAAAGGAAATAACGGCTATCAACAACCGTGAGTCGTTAAAAAAGGAACAAGAGAAACGGAAGCAGCGGGCAGCGCAATACAAGGCTTATGAAGAGCGACAGAACAGCGAAGTAACCCATGCACAAGAAAAGAATGATGCAGAAATAGAAAAAGCAATTAAAGAAGGAAAAAAACGTCACATGTCTTTTCAATCGAAAGAAACAAAAAAGCGAATGAAAAAGAATGCGAAAGAAAGTAATAAAAAAAGTTTTTGGGATTAATGGAAGACTATATTCCTATACTTATTGTGGCCGTTGTAATGCTCGCAAAATTGTTTTCTCCCAAGAAGAAGCAATCACAGCATTCTCCGGAAAACTTTCCGGAACTGCCTGAATTGTCAGACCTCTTCCCCGATTTTGCGACTAGGCCGGAAGAGAAAGACGAACGGCAAGGGAAAAAAGTAATTCCGGCTCTTGAGCCCTTAGGCACGATACCGTTAGTGGAAGGAGGCCACACGACAGACTCCGAACAAAGATTGGCGCAGATGCGCACAGAGGCAATAAGCGACAAAGTGCCAAAAGAGAAACCAAAAGGGATTGAAATACTGGAAGATTTTGAAATACGAAAAGCAATTATTTATCATGAAATCCTGCAACCGAAATATCTAGAATAACTTGTTTGAAAAAGTTGTCACTGATGAAAGAGTTTCGGACAAGCGCCGGAATTCTTTTCTTTTTAAACAGGACACACTAAAACTATATAATTATTTATTTTTATTGACATGTCGAAGAATATTTATGTAACCGAAGAAGGTTTACAAAAGTTACGTGCCGAGTTGGAACAAATGAAAAACATAGAACGTCCGGCGATATCTCGTCAGATAGCGGAAGCCCGCGACAAGGGCGACCTGTCGGAGAATGCGGAATATGACGCTGCAAAAGAAGCGCAGGGATTGCTGGAAATGCGAATTGCGAAACTGGAAGCAACTATAGCCAGCGCCCGCATCATTGACGAGTCGCGCATTGACTTGTCGCAAGTGCAAATACTGACCAGGGTGAAGATTAAAAACGTGGCCACAAAAGCGGTGATGGAATACCTGCTCGTGGCCGAAACAGAGGCCAACCTCAAAGAAGGCAAACTGGCGGTGGGCACACCCATTGCCAAAGCGCTGTTGGGTAAAAAGAAAGGCGACGTCGTAGAAGTGACCGTGCCGTCGGGCATCATGAAACTGGAAATTGTAGATATTTCAAAATAACAACAAGCAATAAATTAGTTTATGGCCAGCATTTTTACGAAAATCATTCGCGGCGAAATTCCAAGCTATAAGATAGCGGAAGACGAGCGCTTTTTTGCTTTTTTAGACATCAATCCGGTGAGCAAGGGGCACACTTTGGTTATCCCGAAACAGGAAACGGATTACTTGTTCGACCTGGATGCTGCACTATTAGGCGACTTGATGCAATTTGCCCAAAAAATAGCCAGCGCGCTGAAACAGGCTATTGCATGCAAACGCATAGGCGTGGTGGTAATGGGGCTTGAAGTGCCCCATGCCCACATTCATCTTATTCCCATGAATAGCGAAGCCGATATCGACTTCCGCAAACCAAAATTAGAATTAACGCCTGACGAATTTACCACACTTGCCGGCAAAATTAAATCAGGTATCCAGTAAAATATGACGCGGTACAAATTTAATAAACAACCAAATCAACAATCAACGATGAAAAAATTCATTTTGTTTACTTTTATTCCCCTGTTGTGGGCGTGTACCAATTCTTCGGCCGATATTTCAGGATACATTGGTTCCCCCGGCACACGAATTAGCATCTTACAGTTAAATGCCACCACACAGTTGCTGCTTGACACATTGCATACGGACGCCACAGGATATTTTAAATATACAATAAGGTTTAAACAGGACGAACCGGCTTTCGTATTGGTAAAAACCGACAGTTTGCAAGTGGCCACCCTGTTGGTTGAGAAAGGCGAACACGTGAAGCTAATTGCCGATACGAAGAAACAAAATTACACGGTAGAAGGCTCGGAGAGCTCGCGATTATTGCAGGAACTGAATACTGCATTCCAGCAATCGGTGTTCCGTTTCGATTCGCTCAACCGTGTACTTAAAGAACAGGAAGGCGCCAAAAACTACGAAGCGATTTACAAACAAATTAATCTTGAATTAGGAAAAGTATATGTGAAACAAAAACGGGACGCGTTGCGCTTTATTTACAATTATCCGTCGTCATTCGCATCTATTGCCGCGTTGTATCAAAAGTATCCTACGGGTTTGCCGGTGTTTGCCGCCGACAATGACGCGCTGTATTTCAAAAAACTGTATGATACGCTACAGCCTTTGTATCCGCGCTCGGAATACATCCTCGTATTACGTGAAGAATATGAACGCCGGATGAATGCCATGACCATGCAGACCATGATGGAAGGCGTTACCGAAATTGACTTCCCCGATCTTGAATTGCCCGATGTGAATGCCCGGAAAATAAAACTCTCGACACTGAAAGATAAAGTAATATTGGTGTATTTTTGGACATCAACGAGTACGGCGCAACGCATGGAAAACAACGACCTGCGCCGCTGGTATGACAAATATGCGGAGAAAGGTTTCGAGATTTACCAGGTTGCCTTAGACACCGACAAACCATCGTGGGCCAAGCTGGTGAGGGAACAAAACAACCCGTGGATTAACGTGTGCGATGGCTTCGGCGCCCATTCGCAGGCCGCAAAATTATATAACGTGAAGACACTTCCTTCGGGTTTCCTGATTGACAAAAAAGGACAAATCGTAGCAGGACAACTTTCCGGAAAAGAGCTTGAAAAGAAGTTAGCCACATTGATAAAATAAGCGCACAATGGTTAAGACGAACTATTATTTTGTGGCCGACGTACACCTGGGGCTGCAGGTGGGTAACGTGAAGGAGCGCGAGCAGCGTTTTGTGCAATGGCTTGAAAAGGTTGCGGCAGACGCAAAGGCGATATTCCTCCTGGGCGATATTTTCGATTTTTGGTGCGAATACAAAAAGGTTGTACCCAAAGGCTACGTGCGCACTTTGGGTAAGTTGGCCGAACTGACAGACAAAGGCGTTGAAATTCATTTTTTCCCGGGAAACCACGACCTGTGGACATTCGGCTATCTGGCGGAAGAAACAGGCATGACTGTGCACCACCAACCCTTGGAAATACAACTTGAAGGAAAAACTTTTTATCTTGCACACGGCGACGCCACAGGCAAACTCACGCGGGGATACCGGTTACTGCGGGCTATGTTTACTTCGCCGCTTTTTCAATTTTGCTTCAGTTGGATTCACCCGCGCTGGGGTATTGCTTTTGCCCACCGGTGGTCGCACCACAGCCGCCTGTCGAAAGGCATTGCCGTGCCTTTTCAAGGCGAAAAAGAACAGCTGTTGATATTCGCGAAAGCATATGCGGAAAACCATGCGGTTGATTATTTTATTTTCGGACACCGCCACATACCAACAGTTATACCGGTTGCCGGCCATTCGCAACTGTTCATTCTCGGGGAATGGATATCGGGTTGCGAATATGCCGTTTTCGACGGAACGAGCCTGCGGCTTACTTCGTGATGAAAACGATTTATTTTTTACCCGCCTGTGCGTAATATGAATTTTTTCATATACCTTTGTGAAAAATACGACAATGAAAGAGTTATGTAAAGAAAAAGAAAACACACGCGCCGTTTACACACAACTTGTACCGGTCGGCCGAACCTGGCGAACTTGAATTAACAGAAGAAACTGATACAGGCATGGATAAAAAAGAGGCTATAACCATAGCGCGAAAATATGCCGCAGTGGTAAAATCAACTCTGGGGTACGATAAAATTATTTTATTTGGTTCTTATGCCAAGGGTAATTTTGATGAACACAGTGTCTCCCTGTTTACGAAATCCGCTCTTCTGGCGTGGAGCTATACCACTAATTCACCAAAAATACGTTTTCCGAGATGATTGAACTCATTCCCGCTATTGACCTGCTCGACGGCAAATGCGTGCGCCTCACGCAGGGCGACTATGCCGCCGCAACCGTCTACGACAACAACCCGCT
>JAITIL010000044.1 GCA_031279475.1 Prevotellaceae bacterium
GCCTTTGCTTTTTACTTCGCGCACGGTGGCGCCGATTTGCGGGCGCATCAGTCCCAGTGTGAAGAAGAAAAGGGCAAGGCACAACAGAATTATTTTCAACCAGCCGCGTCGTTTGGAAACCAACGGCATCAGCGGTTGCATCAATTGCACGTCGCCGAACCGCGACAAGGCTTTGCGTTTGCTGCGCACAAATAACGCATAACCCACCACCAGCGCCGGTATCAGCAGTAATAACCATATATAATCGAATTGAGCTATCTGTATCATGTTAATGTGACTAATTGTTTAATGTGCTAATGTGACTAATTGTTTTCATTATGTTTATTTTCGATTAGTATCCCTGTGCATACCGGACAGGTTAATTGCTGAGATAATTTGTTTTTATAATCCGGATAGCGTGCGTTTATGTTAAGCGGGTCTAATTTGATAACAAATGCTTTCTGTTCATCGCTTAACATTTCGTAAAAGCCTGTTCGACGCGCCAACAGGGTTAATTTATGGACGAATGGCGGCGTTTCTTCTTTTAATTTGGTAAAGCCGGCTTTTAAAATTTTTCCCATTGCCGGATGGTACATAAATTTGACGTATAAATAGCGTTTGGATTGCAGCATAGCCTCCGCCGTTTCCATATCGTAATCGGATAATTGTATCCAATATTGTACTTTTTCTTCGTTTGTCATACCTGTTTCTTTGTAAAGGTAATTATTTTTCTTTTCTTCTTTCTATGGCAATCGCCGCAGCACCATCAAGCGCAATAGTACTTCTAATAATAGTAATGCCAGCGCCGCCAATGCGAACGGCATAAATTCCTCCCTGTATGTAGTGAGTGAATCAACTGTTATTTTCGCTTTTTCCATTTGGTTGATTTCACTGTATATTTCCAATAGCTTGGTGTTGTCGGTGGCGCGGAAATATTTTCCGTCGGTCATTTGGGAAATCTGTTTCAACATGTCTTCGTCAATCTCCACAGGCACTTGTTGGATGACCACACCGCGTTCGGTCATGAAAGGGTAGGGGGCCATGCCTTTGGCGCCCACACCGATGGAGTACACGCGGATGCCATACGTTTTTGCGATTTCGGCAGCCATGAGCGGGGCAATTTCGCCGCGGTTGTTCACCCCATCGGTAAGCAGGATGATGACGCGGCTTTTGGCGTCGCTGTCTTTCAATCTTGCTACTGCCGTGGCGAGTCCGTTGCCGATAGCGGTGCCGTCTTCGATAAGGCCGGTTTCAATGTCTTTCATCAGGTTGATGAGCGTGGCGCGGTCGGTGGTGAGCGGGCATTGCGTGAAACTTTCGCCGGCAAAGACCACAATGCCCATGCGGTCGTATGGGCGTTCGGAAATAAACCTGATGGCGATGTCTTTTGCCGCGTTGATGCGGTCGGGTTTGAAATCGCGCGCCAGCATACTGGTTGAGATGTCAAGGGCGAAAATAATGTCAATACCTTCGGTGTCGGTTTTGTTGAAGGCCTCCGACGAGCGGGGGCGCGCTATGGCAATAATGAGTAATGCGAGCGACAGGCACCGTATGGCAAAAGGGATGTGCTTGAAATAGTGCCGCAGGCCGGTGCCTGTCTTGGCAAACGCCGCCAGCGACGACACTTGCAGGGAAGGCGTTATTCCCCGTATGGCACGCCAAATGTGGTGTGCCATAACCGGTATCAGTATCAGTAACAGGAATAATATTTTCGGATATTCAAAGTACATGTTTTTATGGTTTATTGCTTGTTATTTTCTTTATTATTTTATTTTTTTCTGTTGTTTACCGCCTACTGCCACTATTTTACTATTGCCGTTCCTAACCATACGGCTGCAAAGCTACTACTTATACTGACAAGCGTATAAGAAATTATTTTGTAATATTCTTTCATTTGCCACCAATTTATGTTTTCCAGCGCAAAGGCGGAAAATGTGGTAAATCCCCCACAAAATCCGACCAGCCATAATAACCGCATCGTTGAGTTCGTTATATTTCCCGATAATCCGAACAGCATGCCCGCCAATAAACATCCCAGCATATTGACACTCCATGTAGCCCATGGGAACCATCCGCCAAAGTATTTCAGCGCAAACAGCGAACTCGAGTAGCGCAACATACTTCCGAGTCCTCCTCCTAAGCCAACTATCAGTGCATTTTTAATCATTGGGTTGTCGTTTTTTGTTTTCTGGTAATATGTGTAGTTTTTTAGCATTAAGTGACGTAACCACAGGTGCGCCGCTTTCCAACTCCAATTGTTTGCGGGCAGCTGCCGCCACAGTCCCACCTTGTCGAGCTACCTTGCGGTTTTCAGGAAGATTTCGTGGTTGTTTTTTCTTTGATATTTCGGTAGTCGATGCTTCTGCCAGCATGTTTAGCACGAGTTCGAGATTTGTCATGTTGTCGCGCAGGCTTTCTGTTTTCAGCCCTTTCAACCGTTTATATTCCTGTGTGGTCAATCCGCTCCACGTACGGGTGATGATGTCGGTGAGTGTTGCAAATTCCTGTCCTTTTTTAACACCGCGGCGTTCCCATTCGTCGGTCAATTCCTTGCGCACTTCAATACTTTTGAGTCGCTGGTTTATCCAGTTTTCAGAATAGCCTTTGCGATGGTAGTATTCCATTAATCGTTCAATGCCTAATTCGGGGTCGTCAATTTCCTCCAACCGCTCCCTGCCGATTTCCGCCAACCATATCTTAAAAGGCTCTGCTTTTGGCGAAGGAATGGACTGCACAAGACGGAATAATTGCTCGACGTCGGCTACATCGGTAGAATATTTTTTTCCATCAGCAGACGGTAATTTGAGTTGGTTACAATTTGTAACCGACTCATTCCCCTCTTGAATTAAGCGGTGCTTCAATACTTTCCAATAATTTCTTGGATTAGCGCTGCCGGTCAATACTGCAATTACATCCACAATGGAGATATACCACTTTCCCTGTTCGTCATCCCACACGGAGCGAACTTTATGTTGTTCAAAGAGTTTTATGGCCGTTTGTTTCGACATAATTATTGTTCCTCCGTTTCAATTTCTTCTTTTGTGTTGTCCACAAATTCCTGTGCCGTGACCAATGCCTTTTCATTATCATCAGTCATGGGCTGGTATTTGGCAAACTTCACCAGGTCCGACACCGAGAGCAATTCGCGCAGTTTGTCCATGAGTCCGTCGGACAGTTGCATGGATTGGAGCGTCAGCAAAATTTCGTCTGAGGTCTGTTCCATGGCCTGTATTTTATAACGCTCTTCCATGTATATACGGAGCACGTCGGTAACGCGGGTATAGTATAGCTTTACCTTATTATTTTGCCATAATTTGTCGGCTTTGATTTTGTTGAGCTCGCGCAATGCTATGACATGCGGCGGTTCTTTCGGCTTCGGCTTAAAGAATATGGGTTTGTGCTGCCTCCGGCGTATAATCACATAAATTACGAACGCTATCAGCGCGAGCACGGCAAGTCCCGCCAAGGCCCAGGGAAGCGCTTCCATGAAAGTGATGGGATACGTAACAGGCATTTTTATGTCGTACGGTTCAAATGCGGTGGTGTCAATGGGTGGGGTTTTTACGAGGAGGCTGAGGCGCTCGAAATAGGCGGTGTCGAGTTTGCCGTCGCGGTGACGCAGCAGCAGCGGTATTTCCGGCAGGGTATAGACGCCTTCATCAAATGAAGTAATAACGTAGGTGTGTTGTACGGTGATATTGTTTGACGACGCTTGCAGGGTGTCGAGGCCTTTATTTTTGAGCAATTCAATCCGTCCGTCGGTGATGCTGTCGATGAGGGGGAAGAATGCCTCAATGGAGCGGTCGATAGTGGCTTTCAGCGTCCACTGCACCTGTTCGCCAATCATAATGCTGTCGCGGTCGAAAGCTGCACTGAGTAATATTTCTTGCGCTCCAGCGCGAAATGTTCCCAACAAGCACAAAATGATTATATAAAATATTTTCATTATCTGTTTCATTTATCAAACTTTCGTATTAATTTTTTCATATTCAAAAAGGATTGCAGTATGTTTTTCGGATTTTCTCATAATAGATTACTTAATTTTACCTGCGCTCAAACAATCGTATCAATGGTTTTACGTAATCTTCGGCGGTGCTGATTTGCACGTTGTCGATGCGGCATTTGGCCAGGCTTTGCGATACGGAAACGTTTGCATTACGCCACCAGCTTTCATACTGGGCGCGTACTTTCCGGCTCGAGGTGTCAATCCACATTTCTTTGCCGGTTTCGGCGTCGCGCAATTGCATGAGTCCTACTTTCGGCAGGTTTGTTTCGCGGGGGTCGTAGAGGCGGATGGCGGCCAGGTCGTGCTTGTTGGCTGCGATTTTTAAGGCTTCTTCAAATTTCACTTTACCGTTGTCCGACAAGTCGATGAGGTCGGATAACAAGAATGCCGTACAGCGCTTTTTTATCGCATTGGTGAGGTAGCGCAAGGCTTCCGACACGTTGGTTTGTTGGCTTTCCGGCTCAAATTCCAGCAGTTCCCTGATGATGCGCAGCAAGTGCGACCGTCCTTTTTTCGGCGGAATAAATTTTTCCACCGTGTCGCTGAAAAATATAGCGCCCACCTTATCATTATTGATGGAGGCCGAGAATGAGAGTACTCCCGCCACCTCGGCCATAAGGTCTTTTTTAAATTTTTGGGTGGTGCCGAACCAGCGCGACCCGCTCACATCTATTAAAAGCATCACGGTAAGTTCGCGTTCTTCTTCAAAAATTTTCACATAAGGCGCGTTTAAACGGGCGGTAACGTTCCAGTCCATATTGCGGATGTCGTCGCCGTATTGGTATTCGCGCACTTCGCTGAAAGCCATCCCGCGCCCTTTAAATGCGCTGTGGTATTCGCCTGCAAAGATTTGCCGCGACAGCCCGCGCGTTTTTATTTCAATCTTCCTAACCGATTTCAGTAAGTCGTTCGTCATGTCAAAGTAATTAGGTTTATACTGCCAACTGCCACTGCCAACTGCTACTTCCTACGGCACTTCCACGCTGTTGAGCACTTGTGTAATGATATCTTCGCTGTTGATGTTCTCGGCCTCGGCCTCGTAGGTAAGCCCGATGCGGTGACGCAACACTTCATAACATACGGCGCGCACGTCTTCGGGAATTACATAGCCGCGGCGTTTGATAAACGCGTAGGCCTTTGAAGCCATGGCCAGGCTAATGCTGGCGCGGGGCGAAGCCCCATACGACATGAGGTCCGTCAGGTTTCTCAAACCGTAGTCTTCGGGGGTGCGGGTGGCATATACAATATCTACGATATAGCGTTCAATTTTTTCGTCCATATACACATCGCGCACCACCTTGCGTGCTTTCACAATGTCGGTGGGTTTGAGTTGGCGCTCGGGCGTCGGGAATTCGCCGGTGATATTTTGACGTATGATCAATTTTTCCTCTTCTTTCTTCGGATAATTGACCACTACTTTTAACATAAAACGGTCGACCTGCGCTTCGGGCAAGGGATACGTCCCTTCTTGTTCTATCGGGTTTTGGGTGGCCATAACCAGAAACGGCTCGGGCAGTTTGTAGGTGTGCTCGCCGATAGTAACCTGGCGTTCCTGCATGGCTTCCAGCAAGGCGCTTTGCACTTTTGCCGGCGAACGGTTGATTTCATCGGCCAAAATGAAGTTGGCGAATACAGGCCCTTGTTTTACGTGGAATTGTTCGTCTTTCTGACTGTAAATCATGGTGCCGAGGAGGTCGGCGGGAAGCAAGTCGGGTGTAAATTGGATGCGGCTGAATTTGGCGTCCACGATATTGGCCAGCGTGTTAATTGCTAATGTTTTCGCCAGGCCTGGAACGCCCTCCAGCAGGATATGGCCGTTAGCCAACAGTCCTATAAGCAGGCTCTCAGTAAGTTGTTTTTGCCCGATAATTACTTTGTGCATTTCAATGTTTACAATGTCGATAAACGCACTCTCTTGTTGTATCCTCTCGTTTAGTTCTTTAAGATTTACAGATTCCATATATATTTATTTTTTATATTTGTACTCTTTTTGACTAAAAAATGACATGTAGGTTTAATGATAGCCCACAAAATTAATAAAAATTTTCAACATGCGATATTTCATTTGTTTGTCCTATAAAGGAACACATTATCACGGGTGGCAGGTGCAGGAGAATGCGCTTGCTGTGCAATCCGAACTCAACCGTGCTTTGAGCCTGTTGTTGGGTGAACCGGTTGTGACAGTGGGCGCAGGGCGCACAGACACGGGCGTGCACGCCCGGCGTTATGTGGCACATTTCGACAGTGAGAAAAATTTACTGGACGATAAAATGAACTGGATATATCGGCTGAATGGTATATTGCCGCCTGATATTTGTGTATATGATATTATGCCGGTGCACGATACGGCTCATGCCCGGTTCGATGCGGTGGAGCGCACCTACAAGTATTATATTCATACCGTTCTGGATCCTTTTCTGCAGGATTTTTCAGTCTATATTCCTTATCCACTGGATGTAGTAGCCATGAATGAAGCCGCCAGAAAATTATTAGATTATAGCGATTTTACGAGTTTTGCCAAGTTGCATGGCAATAATAAAACCAGCTTGTGCAAACTTACTGAGGCCGGATGGGAACGTACAGGTAACAGATTGGTGTTTACCATTTCGGCCAACCGGTTTTTGCGTAATATGGTAAGGGCTATAGTGGGTACGCTGCTGGATGTGGGGCGGGGGAAGATGACTGTTAACGATTTCGTCCGGATTATTGAG
>JAITIL010000092.1 GCA_031279475.1 Prevotellaceae bacterium
ACGGGCGTCAACCCGTCATGTGTGGGCGTAAACCCGGTGGTGTTTAAGTTTGAGGACAGCGTGCGCGACGGCAAGCCCGACAGTGATTATTGGCGCAACATGCGCAGCATGCTGCTCGACGCGCCGCTGGGCGTCGACCTGCGCCCCCGTGCCGCCTACTTGGATATTTTCTATTTCCGGCATACGGAACAGGACGCCATAAAGAACGAACTCATAAACGCCCCGGGTTGGCTTAAATTCGCCGAAGACCAGCTCCGGCTCACGCAATACACCATTGAGGAGGTAATAAAGCCCAAGCTCATTGTCATTGCCAACAAAGAGTCGTATGCCTACTGGGGCAAGGAGGAAAAGTATGTGTGGATGGGCTACACCTTCGAAAAGATAGAGGACACGCAATACGGGGAATTGTGCGTCATCACCGGCTTGCAGCCGTCCGGGCGTATAGCGCCGGAAATGCACGACACGCAACTGAAAGATACGACGCGGGTACTGTTTAGCAGAAGCCACCGTTTCCTGTCCAAAGACAAACGCCCTTCGGCCGCATTCCTGCAGCAGCAGTTGTCGTTATTGTCGTAAGCCCGCCCGAAATGTAGGGGCGGGGTTCGCCTGCCCGTCATTGCGAACTGCGAGGAACGAAGCAGGAAGCCATCCAGTACAAATGAACAATGAACAACGAACAATGAATAATGAACAATGTAAAGCCGCGCGACCCGCGCGGCTGCGGACAATGAACAATTAAACCATTTTATTAAACTTTTAAAAACAAATTATTATGAGAAAAAATTTACTTTTTGCAGCAGTCGCTGCACTGGTATTAGGGTCGTGCGCCTCGGAAGAGATATTTGACCCCGCGGTATTGGAAGAAGAAGCCAATGCCATTGGCTTCGGCAGCTTTTTAGACCGTACGCCGACTGCCTCCGCATCCCGCTCGGGTGTAAAGCCCCAATCGCTCGACTTAGACTACGACGCACTCAAAACATCCGACGGGCTCACGGTACTGGCCTACTACACCGGGTCGACCGACTGGAGTGCGTATAAAAGCGGGGCGCCCGCCACACCCAATTTTATGAACGACCAGCAGGTAACCTGGAGTAGTCAGGCGAGCAGCTGGGAATACAGCCCCCTCAAGTATTGGCCAAAAGCCGATGACCAGTGGGGTAAGCTATCGTTCTTCGCCACTTTGTACCACCAAAGCGTGGTGGTTGACGGGGTAGCAAACGGCGCTCCAATCTTGGGCTTTACTACCCCTGAGGCGAATGCACAACAGATTGACCTGGTGGCCGACGCGCTGTATAATATAACAAAGGAAACCAACAGCGGCAAGGTGAAGTTTACGTTTGACCATATCCTGTCAAAAATAGGATTTTCCGCCAAATTAGCCGGCACTTATGCAGGCGCCACCGTAGCGGTAAAGTCCCTGAGGGTTTATTATGAGACCGATAAAATAGCAACCTCCGGCACCTATACGTTCAGCGACGGCGAAAACAACAAGACCAACTCCCCCTGGACAAAAGGCGCCACTTATTTTGCCAAAAAAGATATAGATAACAGCCAGGGCGACCCGGTGTTCGCCTCATCGGCAACACTGACCACAACTCCGAGCGATTTGAGCCTGCCCTCCGGTTACCTGATGCTTATCCCGCAAACTCCTAATGCTAGTGATATGTACGTGGAGCTGAACTATGACATTACGACAACCCTTCCGGACTTAACGACAAGCCACAAGGCGCGCATCGAACTGCCTGCCATAAGCGGTGGCTGGCTGCCGGGCAAGGCATACACCTACACCTTCACCTTATCGCTTGACCCGGTGGTATTCGACACGGAAACGACCATTAGTGTATGGGAAGAAGGCACTAACCCCGGCGACATATCCGTTCCGTAATTAGCACGCTGTCCGGCCGGAGGGGGTTCTGCCCCGGCCGGGATGTATAAAGCCGTGCACAACCTGTTAATAACCTGTAAACATCCTGTTTACAGGTTATTAATATTATGTGGATACGTAATCTTATTCCTGTTTTTGCTTTATTGTTTGGTGTTTAACAGATTAACAAAATGTAGAAAACACTGTGGAATATTTAATCAATTTATAATATAATGCCGTCAAAAAATGATTAAATTTGTATAAAAATAACTTTTAGCTGATAATCTTAAACTAAACATTATATAACATGAAAAAAAACATTAAGCAATATGCGTTGGCAGTCTTGAACTTACTGCTGGTTGTTGTGGCGGTGGCGCAAACAACAGTAGAGGGCGCACTGATTGATACACAAACCCATGAAAGTTTGATTGGCGCCACTGTTTCTTCGGGCCCCCAGGCGGCAACCACGTCTGATGAGGAAGGAAATTTCACCTTGAGCGTTCCGGATGGTTCACAGGAGGTTAAAATTACTTACTTGGGTTATGAAACTAAATTAATTACTGTACATGCTACAGGTAAACCGGTGCAGTTGGGGACTATTGAAATGACGCCGAATGTGGTATCGCTCAGCGAAGTGATGATTTCAGCCTCCGTGGGGATAGCGCGCAAAACGCCGGTAGCCATTTCTACCATCCCGGCTTCCGTAATCCAGGAAGCGCTCGGCACGCAGGAGTTTCCCGAAATCCTGAACACTACACCGGGTATTTATGCCACGAAAGACGGCGGCAGCTTTGGCGACTCCCGCATCAATGTGCGTGGTTTTGAGTCGGCAAACACGGCCATGATGGTGAATGGTATCCCGGTGAATGACATGGAGTGGGGCGGTGTGTACTGGTCAAACTGGGCAGGGCTGGCCGACGTTACACGCTCCATGCAGGTGCAACGGGGGCTGGGCGCCGCTAAAGTGTCGGCGCCTTCGGTAGGCGGCTCGATTAACATTGTGACCAAAACCACCGACGCCAAAAAAGAAGGCGCCGTGTATTATGGTACAGGCAACGACGGATATAACAAAATTACGTTTAACGTGTCGACCGGACTGATGGACAACGGATGGGCTGTTACGCTGCTGGGCGCAAAACAATGGGGCAACGGCTATATTTTAGGCACCGAATTTGAAGGATATTCCTATTTCATCAATATTTCCAAAAGGATTAACAACAAACACGAATTGTCGTTAACCGCTTTCGGCGCCCCGCAGGGACACTACCAACGGAGCAAGTATGACCGCCTGTTTATTGGCGACTGGGAAAAGTTCAAAGAAAAATACCGCTACAATCCCACCTATGGATTCGACAAAAACGGCCAACGGAAAACCGCTTACTACAATTATTACCACAAGCCGCAAATTTCACTGAACCACTTGTG
Source organism: Prevotellaceae bacterium (assembly GCA_031279475.1). Lineage (GTDB taxonomy): Bacteria > Bacteroidota > Bacteroidia > Bacteroidales > UBA932 > JAIRLC01. The sequence goes on from JAITIL010000092.1 coordinate 3,290, forward strand.
GACTATTGACGACAGGTCGAATTTATCAACCGCTTTGTATGTATCGATTGGCCGCGGCGGCGGGTATAACGGCCGCGGCCGTAACAGCTCGGTCCTTTATGGCTCGTCTAACGGGGTATTGAACACCGCTTACCGGACTGCAGACAATTATTTCGATTATGCAAAAGTGCAGGAAGAAAACGCCGCCGACCCGAATGGCTCCCTGGTGGCTATTGTAAGTTCTACCAACGACCACAACTGGTATGGCTTGCTGTCGACCTACAACACAAAAATCGGCGACCGCCTGGATGTGTATGGCGGTGTTGATGTGCGCTATTATGAAGGTATCCACCAGGGGGAAATTATAGATTTGCTGGGCGGTAAATTTTATATCGACCCGCAACGGGCGCAGGCCGTAAACAGGCCCGAAGTCAAGAACCCGGCATGGGTGAATCAGAAATTGAAAGAGGGCGATTTGGCCTACCGTGATTATTCGGGTTTTGTGACCCAAGGCGGCGTCTTTGGCCAGGCGGAATACAGTGCGGGCGGATTAAGCGCCTTTGTGTCGGCCTCCATCAATGACAGCTGGTATTGGCGTACCGACCGGTTTTACTATGACAACGAAACCTCGGATGTGGTGGATCACTTGGGCTGGAGCGCCAAAGGCGGCGCCAACTACAACCTCAATGAGTATCATAATGTATTTTTCAATGTGGGTGGTTTTTCACGTGCGCCGTTCTTCTCTGGCGGTATATTCCTGAGCTCCATGAACAGCAATGCGATTAACAGGGATGCAAAGAATGAAAAAATATTTTCGGGCGAGATAGGTTACGGATTCCGGTCGAATATTTTTGCCGCCAAGTTGAATGCCTACTATACGAACTGGTATGATAAAACCACCGTGCGGGCGCTTGAGTCGGGAAATCCTGATGCGGGCACCATTAACCTGACCGGTGTGAATGCCACACACATGGGCGTGGAACTGGAAGCGCGCTACCAACCGGTACGCGACTTTGAACTGAACGCTATGCTTTCGGCAGGCGACTGGCGCTGGACCAACAGCCCCGAAGGATTGATGTTTAACCGCGACGGTATGCCGATAGATACAAAACAAAATATTGTGCCTGCAGGATCACCCGATCAGGCCAGGATGAAATTAAATATGAAAGATGTGCATGTAGGTAATGCGGCGCAAACCACCGCTGCCGTGGGGGCAAGTTACAACTTCCTGAAGGGATTTCGCGCCGGGTTTACCTGGCGTTATTTCGGTCGCAACTATTCTTACTATTCCATCCCAACCGACCTTGGCGAAACAACTATTGCCGAGCCCTGGATAATTCCGGCCGGCAATGTATCGAACCTCTACCTGAGCTATCGCTTCAAAATAGGAAACCTCGACGCCACCTTGCAGGGTAACATCGACAATATCTTCGACCAGTTGTATATTGCCGACGCCAACGACGGCACTTCGCACGACTGGGATACCGCAGCAGTAATGTACGGATTTGGCCGCACCTGGTCGGCAGGATTGAAAATAAGATTTTAATTAACATTTGATATACTATGGCTATGAAAAAAATAATCAACATATTGTTACTTGCGGCAATGGCTTCCCTGTTCGTTGCCTGCGATTATAATGAACGTAATTTCCCGGATATGGAGGGAAAAGCGCAAATCAAAAATCTTGTGTCTTACAACCATGAAGTTTCTGCCGACAATATTACGGCAATTGTAAGCGCTTTGAGGGCCAGGAAAACCCATGAAGATTCGGTGATGGCCACCGCCTTAAACGGCGCTAAGGCTTTTTCATCGGAAGCGCCTTCGCAAGCTATTATTCCTCCTTGTGTATTGACGGCCGCTTATCGTGCCGCCGATGTAGGCTCCCCGGCCAGGGTGACGTTTCCGTTTGCAGACAATATTCCGGAATATGTAACCGGTTTAGCAAGCGCCGGCTCTTATGCGGTATCGGCTGCCGACTATGAAACGGTGTGGGGTGCGCCAGATACCGCTTTTTTTGCTCCGAGCAAAATGCCCGGGAAGTACTTGCCTGGTATTCTTGGCGGCCGATTTCCATCAGTTGCAAAAGGGGCTATTAAATTAGTACGGTATGACTACTCGAAATATGAACCCAGGCAGGTAGAGTTAATCGAATATTTATCTGACAAGGGGCCGCAACCCTTTAATGCCATATACACATACAATGGTACAGCATGGGCGCCGTATGAAAATACAATAGCGCTCAATCCGGCCGATTATGACGCTATGGGCGTTTCCGGCCTTACTGCGGCAACAGCGCCCAATTACCTGCCCCAACTCCTTGCCATAAAATTCCCGTATACACAGGAAGGCACTGTAAAAACAGTGGTGTATGGCAGTAAAACAGGAAATCCGGGAGGGCTTGCCGCCGAGTATCAATATACAGCCGGCGTATGGACGCCTATGGCAGCAGTTGTGAAGAAAACCGAACAGTATGTGTTTTCCTCACAGGGATGGATGTTTGACCCAACCATTACGCTAACATTAAAAAGAGTAAGCGGCGGCAATGAACCTAATCTGATGAAGTTTGTTGAATATGTGCGTACGCAGACGCCCGACAAATGGTTTCCCAAAGGCACTTACACCAATGAGGAACACTATTATGGCTTTAATGCCTATCATGCTCAAGTTGTGTATGGCAATGACCGCACTTTGTATGGCGACCCTGCCATTAAGGCGTGTACTTCCAACGATGAAAAATATGCTTTATTTGATGAACGTGTAGAAGAAGCGTTTCCTGTCTTTGCCCGTCTAAATTATCCCACAATGCAAACGCATGTTTCCGGTGTGGAACAGTTGTTGAAAGTAAGATTAGAACATTATTTTTCTTCCTCCGACCGGCGGTACTTTGAGCATACGTTGAAATGTGTCAAGTCTGGCACAGGCGAAAGCGACCCCGCCGAATTTGAATACGTCGGAAGGGAACAAATCCCGGCATTATAACGATTGTCCGTATTGAAAAAAGAGGCGTTCATTTTTTTGTCCGCCTCTTTTTAATTTGTACCTTTACATAAAAGAATATATAAATGAAAAAAATCCTGTGCTATCCGGTAGCGGCGCTGCTCCTTGTATGCGGCGCGTGTGGCCGCCCGGGACATTCCGCGTTGGACACGCGGCAAGGCTACGACACGCTGGTGATTGTATCTACCAACGACGTCCACGCCCGCATCGACAATATGCCGAAACTGGCCGCTTACATACAGGGCCAGCGCGACAGCTTCCCGCGCGTGCTGCTGCTGAGCGCCGGCGACCTCTTCTCCGGCAGCCCGGTAGTTGACCAGCATGCGGAGCGCGGCTTCCCGATGATTGACCTGATGAACCGCATGGGTTACGTTGTGAACACCGTTGGAAACCACGAATTTGATTACGGACAAAAAGCGCTGAAAGACCGCATCGCACAAGCCCGCTTTCCGTTCCTGTGCGCCAATGCCGATTTCTCCGGCACGATATTAAACGGCGCAGTTCAACCCTGCATCATCACAACGGTCGACGGCTTGAAGGTGGCTATCCTCGGGCTGTTGCAACTGGAGGCGCATGGCCGTCCGTCTACACTGCCCGAAAATGTGGAGGGCGTCGAATTCTCCGACGGCCTCGCGGTAGCGGCCAGTTACGCCGCTTTGCGCGACTCGGGGCATGTGTTCGTCGTGCTGAGCCACCTGGGCGCAGCCGACGACGTGCGCCTGGCGCTACAGTTCCCGCAAGCCGATGTGATTGTGGGCGGGCATTCGCACACCACGCTGCCCGCCGGAATTGACACGAACAACGTGCTCATTACGCAAACCGGCGCGTATTTGAGCCATATCGGGAAAACAACGCTGGTGCTGCACAACGGCAAAGTGGCGTCGAAGAAAAGCGTCCTTGTGCCCACCGCCTCGCTCACAGCCGTAGATACGGCCATACAGTCGCTCGTGGAAACATACAAAAACAATCCGGACATGAAGCGGGTAGTGGGCTACACTGCAGACGGCGTCACAGGAAAAAATGCGCTGGGGAATTTCATCACCGATGCGCTGGCCGCCGAAAACCATTGGGACATGGCCTTTACCAACAACGGCGGAATACGTGTGCCGGCCCTGCCCAAAGGGAATATTACCTTTGAACAGGTTTATGAATTAGACCCTTTCGCCAACCAAATGGTGGCCTACACCCTGTCGCTCGACGAGATAAAGGAGTTCCTGAAGCAGGCCTACAACCGGGAGGGCAAAGCGGAATTGCAAATCGCCGGCGCGCGGTACACGGTTGTGCGCAACGCTGCCGATACCACCAAAGCGGCAGAGGTGCAACTCACCAACTATGCCGGCCGTACCCTCGACGCCCGGAAGCGCTACAAGGTGGGGATGAGTTCGTATGTGGCATTAACTTTTATGCCGCTAATTACGCACCGCGACGAGGGCGTACATATCACCACCACCACGGCCGAGACGTTAATCCAACACCTCTCGCGGCGCAGGATAAAGCCCGACACGGCGGCGCGGGTATTCGTAAAGTGAAATGAAAAATACCGGAAAATGAAAAAAGCATTCCGCCGGATTGTAGTTATTTTACACGTTCGGCGTAGCTGCGTGTGCGGGTGTCTACCTTGATTTTATCGCCCTGGTTTACAAACAAAGGCACCATGATTTCCGCACCTGTGGCGATGGTGGCGCTTTTCTGCGCATTGGTAGACGCGGTATCGCCCTTCACGGCCGGTTCCGTATAAGTTACTTCCGACTCGATGAAAGGCGGCAGTTCGCACGTTAACACCCGTTCATCGTCGGCGTGGAACATCATTTCCACGAATTGGCCTTCGGCCATCAGGTCGGCGTTGTCGATCATTTCCTCTTGCAAGTCGATTTGTTCAAATGTTTCGCCGTGCATGAAGTGGAAGCCCGAATCGTCCTTGTACAGGAATTGGTAGGGGCGGCGTTCAATACGGATGGTGTCGATTTTCTCGCCGGCCGTATACGTGTTTTCCAATATCCGCCCGTTTTCAAGATTGCGCATTTTCACTTTCACAAAAGCGCCTCCCTTTCCGGGTTTTACGTGTTGAAACCATACAATAGTGCATGGTTTTCCGTTAAAATTAATACAAAGTCCGTTTTTAAAATCTGCTGTTGTGGCCATAAATATCTTTTGTAGTAAATAAATGACTAAAACAAGCCGCCCTGTAAAGGAACGGCTTGTTTTTTCGCTATATAAAACAAGAAGTTTTAGTAGCTGCGTTGTTCACGTTCACGAGCTACCGATACATTGATAGCACGTCCTCCTTGTTCGGAGCCGTTGAGAGCATTGATTGCGGCTTGACCTTCCTCGTCATTAGGCATTTCTACAAAGCCGTAGCCTTTAGAGCGACGAGAGTCACGGTCGGTGATAATACGGGCAGAAGAAACCTCACCGTAAGTTTCGAACAAACGTTTCAAGTCCTCATTATTGGCTTTGAAACTTAAACTGGATACAAAAATGTTCATAGAACGAAAATAAAAAAATTAATAAAAATAAAAGTTAATTATAGTCTAAATACTAAAATTTATACAAAGGTATGTAAATTGCTTTGAATAACAAAATTTTAGGGCAATTATTTTTTGATATTGCGGAAAGGGCTTTGCCTGACAAGGCGGGAAACCCGTCAAGAGCGGAAAACGGGGCTCGAACCCGCGACCCTCAGCTTGGGAAGCTGATGCTCTACCAACTGAGCTACTTCCGCGATTTTAAAGCGCAAATGTACTAACAATTCCACAATTTTTCAATACCTTTGCGCATATTTATGCAAAAAAACGGAAAATCAACGGAATTTTTTATCGCCCGCCGCATTACAGCCGACAAAACGCATGGCACAAAATTGTCGCGGCTCACGGTGCGTATCGCCACCGGGAGCGTGGCCATCAGTTTAGCGGTGATGCTCGTCGCCATGGCGGTAACCGCCGGCTTCCAAAGCGAGATACGCAACAAGGCGGTGGGGCTTACGGGGCATATCGTGCTGAATAATTACGACGGCAATATGTCGTTTGAAGCCGCGCCCATTGACATTCGCCGCGCCGACATTCCGGCCATCATGCAACTGAAAGGCGTGCGCCATGCGCAACCTGTGGCCACGAAAGGCGGCATTATCAAAACCGACGATGAAATTCAAGGCGCTGTGTTAAAAGGTGTGGATGAAACCTATAATCCGCAATTTTTTAATTCGTGTTTGACGGCAGGGGAAATGCCTGTTTACACCGGCACGGCCTTGTCGAACCGTGTGATGGTACCTTTGCGCCTTGCCCGGCAACTGCGGTTAGACACCGGCAGCCGTTTCGATATGTATTTCATCCAAAATCCGCCCCGCGTGCGCCGGTTTACCGTTGGCGGAATTTATAATGCGCAACTTGACGATATGGTCAATGCCCTTATCGTGTGCGACATTAACCACATCCGCTCGTTGAACGGGTGGAGCAAAGAACAGGCGTCGGCGGTGGAGGTTTTTACCGACGACTTCAAACAAATGAACACGGTGGCCGAAACGATTGATGACCTGCAAGCCTTTAATATGGATGATGATGGCCTGCGCCTCAAAGTACAAACAGTGACCGACCTCTATCAGTTTTTGTTTGACTGGCTCGATTTGCTCGACATGAATGTGTGGATTATCCTGGTGTTGATGCTCCTCGTGGGAGGTTTCAATATGATTTCGGGACTGCTCATCATGGTGTTTGAAAAAATGTCGATGATAGGACTGCTCAAGGCGCTGGGTATGCGCAATGCGGGTGTGCAACGCATATTTCTCTACCGGGCTGCTTTTATCACGCTTAAAGGTATGGCGTGGGGCAACTTTATTGCTTTTACTTTAGGGTTGTTGCAACAACATTTCCACTTTATCGCCCTTGACCCCGTGACGTATTACGTAGATAGCGTCCCTGTTTTGTTCCAGCCCATTCCCATTTTGTTGGTGAATGTGTTCGGATTTGCAGGCATCACGCTGCTGCTGGCCTTGCCGGTGCTCATTATTTCGCGCATCAGTCCCGACCGCACCATTAAGGCGGAATAAATTACAGGTAGAACGGCCACGCAATGCCTACTTTGATGACATGTTGCGGCCTGATATAATGCAAGGCCGAGAAATAATCCTTATTACCCCATTCCTGTCCGAGGTTTAAATATTTTATAAAGATGGTTGCCCGTTTCCATTTCATATTTACAAACACATCAATGTAAGGGAAGTTCCCTATCTCACGTTTGTTCTGCAAATGAAAAGCCCCGGCAGCGGGGTTGTAGCCGCAGGCATAATATTTTGTATTGTAATAAGCGTCTACGCCCAATTGCACCAACAGCACTTTTTTCACCAGTTCAAACTCGCTGTAAAGAGCGGCGTTGGCGCTCACCAACGGCAAAGGCACGATGTGCTGGTGCGAGGAATGTTGAAACAACAACCGTGTATCGAGATGGAACGACCAGAATTGAAAACTATTTTTCAGGGTTGCCGAAAGAATGCTTACCACTTCGTTATACTGTACAGGTGTGGCCAACGTGTCGAACACCACCGGAGAGGAGAGCAGTGCATGTCCAAACGACAAGGATGTTTTCCAATCGGGCACATCAAGCGACACTTGTATTTTATTTTCTACGGTTTGATTAAACACGTTGTTCCACATCAGGTGGTTTGAATAATAATGTTGCAGAAAATAGTCGGGCGTGTGCAAATCTATGCTGAAACTGCCGCGCAGGTGTATGCCTTTCGGCAATGGAAAAATCGAAAGGGATGCATCGGCTTTAAAAAACAAGTCGTTCTGGTTGAATCCCGTCACATCATAACGGACAAAAGCCGACCACGAAAGATACCGGCGGAATACGCCCAAAGCATTAGCATAAATATACATATTATTCTGCGTGGCATTATTAATGGGACGTATATAATCGTCGGGCTTAAAGAAATAGTTTGACAAATAGCGATAACCAATTCCGCCTTCGATTTTTGAGATAATAAAATCCGGCGCAAAGGGTTGCAGGCTGGCGAATATCCGGGCGTCAAACAGCGAGGTGTGCATCGTGTCGCGCGACATGGTAGAGTCGATATTGAATACATTGTGGTAGAAATTTCTTCCTGTCGAATCGGTAAGGGCAATGGCGTCGGTGTAGTTGCGGTAGGCGGTGGTGTATTCCATCGAGTTCCCGATGTATACCATGGTCCCCTCGCCCGCGCGGAGAGAGTCCGCATCCTTGCGGAAGAAATTTAGCGGAATGCCGTAACTGTGTGTCAGGAAAAAGGTATTGGAGGCGGCTTTTTCAGCGGCTTGTTGCAGGTTTACCGGTATTATGCGCACATCCATCACGGTGTCGCGCACGTCGCCATCGTTACTCACTCCGCCGTTGTGTTTGTTTTCCGACCGGTTGAAGATGTATCCTGCGTGGGCGGCATAACGTTTTCCCGAATAAGAGGTAAAGATGGTGAAAGTCCGGGTGTCGGTGGCTTCATTTTGCAACAGCCCTCTTGCCCCGTAACGGCGGTACATTAAACCCATATTCCATTCGGGCGTAATATTTTGCGTGTGCAGTACTTCAATATCGGTTTGATCAAAAGTTTGGCTTATGAATAATGTGCCGTTGTAAATAAACCGCGTGTAGGGCGCACGGGTATTATAAAATTGAATGTTATCGGGGGTTAATCTGTAGGCATCGTAGGGCGAAAGCGTGTACATAAATTCATGCACCGGCCGTTGAAAATAATCAAGCGTCAACGCAGCCGAGCCCGAAACGCCCAAATAAGTGGCGCCAATGTCTTTTTTATAGAAAGGGAAATCGACGCGGTGGTCGTTAATGGTCGTATCTACATGTCCCATCACCGGCTTGTTCAGGTAACGGTTTATTTGCCAGGTGAAAATCCGGTTTTGCACTATCTGCCGGTCGAACATAAAACTTTCGAGTTGCTTTACTTTTTCCTTTTCTTTTTCCTTGTCCTTGTCCTTTTCTTCCTGCGACCCTTTTGAGCCTTTCGCGTCCGCTTCCCCCGGTCCTTCTTTGGACGTTTCGGCATTGCCGCTCCTTTTGAGGACTCTTGATGTGTCGAAGCCCTCAATTTTAGCAGGCTCTTGTGCGCCGGGCTTTTTCAGCTCTATATTGGATCTTTGAAATTCTTTAATTTCCTTTTTCACATCCTGGGCAGTGAGGATAGAAAAGGAAAAAAGGGAAACCACAAGAAGAAAAAAGAAGATCCGGTAATGCATAAAACAAGTTTAATGACGCAAAGCTACGAAAAAACTTTATTACGTGAAAAGTTTTGCGTATGTTTGTTGGTGATTTTAAATGAACCCGTTTATGGACTCAAATTTTATTGTTGATTTCCGTCAGGTGAGTATTTTTCAGGAAGATACGCCTGTTTTGACTGAGGTGACGCTGCAAATAGAAAAAGGGGAATTTGTGTATCTTATCGGCAAAGTGGGCAGTGGTAAAACTACGCTTATTAAGGCCATACACGCAGAGCTTGTGCCGTTGAAGGGCTACGCCATGTCGGTGGGTTATGATTTGAGGCATTTAAGAATGAGGGATGTGGCCATGCTGCGGCGCAAGATGGGCGTGGTCTTTCAGGATTTCCAACTGTTGTCCGACCGCTCGGTGTATGACAACCTTTCCTTTGTGCTGAAAGCTACCGGATGGAAAGACCGTGCGCAAATCAACGAGCAAATCATGAACGTGCTGGATAAGGTGGAGCTTAAACGGAAGGCCCACAAAATGCCCTACCAACTGTCGGGAGGCGAACAGCAACGGGTAACTATTGCGCGGGCTTTGCTGAATAATCCGCAACTTATTATTGCCGACGAGCCTACCGGGCACCTCGACCCCGAAACGTCCGATGATATTATCAATATTCTACTTGATATTAACCGGCAGGAAGGCCCCTCGGTGATTATGGCTACGCACAACTATGCGTTAATGAAAAAGTATCCGGCGCGTACAATCAGGTGTGAAAATAATGAGCTTTGCGTACTGAACAATGAGGTGGAAATTGACTTCGACGGTTTATTGGAATAACGCTTATGACGAAGAAAGCACGGTATGAGAAAATATTGGCCTGGTTTGCTGAGCACATGCCTGTGGCCGAGTCGGAGCTGCACTACAAGAATCCTTATGAATTGTTGGTGGCGGTAATTCTTTCGGCACAGTGTATCGACAAGCGGGTGAATATGGTCACGCCTCCGTTTTTCAAACGTTTTCCTACGCCTCAAAAATTAGCCGCGGCCGATGTAGGGGAAATTTATGATTACATCCGCTCGGTGTCGTACCCCAACAACAAGGCGAAACACTTGCAGGGCATGGCCGCCATGCTGGTTGGCGAATTTAAAGGCCGCGTGCCGTCGGATGTGGAAACGTTGCAACGCTTGCCCGGCGTGGGTCGTAAAACGGCTAACGTCATTGCCTCGGTCATTTATAATCGTCCGGTGATTGCCGTTGATACCCACGTGTTCCGTATTGCCAACCGCCTGGGGCTTGCGAACGCCACCACACCGCTGGAAACCGAGAAACAACTTACGCAGTATATCCCTTCACAGTTGCGGCCTATTGCCCATCACTGGCTTATTCTACACGGCCGGTATGTGTGTGTAGCCCGGAAACCCAAATGCCCTGAATGTGGCTTGCAGCCTTATTGCCGCTATTTCGAGCAAGGGTTAATGACTAATGGCTAATGTGACTAATTATTTAATGTGACTAATGAAATTCTTAGTTCTTAACTCTTTTCTCTATTTCCTCCGCAATCCAATCGCCCACTTCAGAAGTGTGGCAGGGCTTTTCGTTTTGCGAGATGTCGGCGGTTACGACGCCGGAAGCCATTGAGGCGGCAACGGCCGCGCGAATTGCACCGCCTTCTTCGCGCAAATTGAATGCATATTCGAACATCATGGCGGCCGATAAAATGGTGGCCAGCGGATTGGCTATATTCTTACCTGCTGCCTGCGGGTATGAGCCGTGGATGGGCTCAAATACGGAAGTGTGTACGCCAATAGACGCCGACGGCAACATGCCTAAGGAACCGGTGATGACGGAGGCTTCGTCCGTTAATATGTCGCCGAACATGTTTTCGGTCACCATCACATCAAAGCTTCCCGGCCATTGTATCAATCGCATCGCGGCATTGTCCACAAACATATATTCGGTTTCCACATCCGGATATTGTTTTTCTATCTCTTGCGCAACCTGTCTCCACAAGCGGGAAGTACAAAGCACATTCGCCTTGTCTACTACAGTC
>JAITIL010000023.1 GCA_031279475.1 Prevotellaceae bacterium
ACGAGCGCGCACAAAGGACGAGCCGGGAAAAATGGTCGCTTAAAACACAACAACAAGACACCAGGAACAAACAATCCATTGATTGTGTGGGAGAAGTATGCCTCTATCGGACCTGAAACACCACAAAAACAGCTTTTAAGCGTCCCACGTGAGAGATAACCGAAACGCAAAATCGGTTAATGTATAAAATCCTATAAAATTATCCCCCTACACACAGCTTTGCCCGAATTTACTGAATATCCCTACATCGACGGCCAGGACTACCGCGAAGTGGGGGAATAGGATGTGCTAATGTGACTAATTTAGTTGAAAGTCCGTTTCAAAATAATCAATTGCTTGTCGTTTATTTTCTCGAGAACGAGTAGGGGGCGTCTTCCGCCTGTAGGCCGCGTTGGATGTTGGGTGTGTGCGACATTGTCGCCTTTATGGTTGCGCCGTTTAACAGTTCATCATGTGTCAGGTAATTGCGCGTAACCGGTTGGCCATTGACTGATAAAGCGTAGATGTATTTATTTTCCGCGCTGTTTCCAGAGGCGTTGATGGTTACTGTTTTTCCGCTTTCCAAATGAAGCAGCGCCTTTTTGAACAACGGCGCGCCCAATACATATTGGTCTGTTCCCGGACACACGGGGTAGAAGCCGAGCGCCGAAAACACATACCATGCCGAAGTTTGCCCGTTGTCTTCGTCGCCGCAATAGCCGTCGGCATAGGGAGTGTACATGCGATTCATCACTTCACGCGCCCAATACTGGGCTTTCCAGGGCTCGCCGGCGTAATTATAGAGGTAAATCATGTGCTGGATGGGCTGGTTGCCGTGGGCGTAGTTCCCCATATTCATCACGGTCATTTCGCGGATTTCGTGAATTACGCCGCGATAGTAGCTATCGTCGAAAATGGGCGGAACCACAAACACACTGTCGAGCATGGCCACGAATACATCTTTCCCGCCCATGAGGTCAATCAGTCCTTGCGGGTCGTGGAACACCGACCAGGTGTAGTGCCAACTGTTACCTTCCGTGAAGGCGTCGCCCCACTTGAACGGCGAGAACGGCGCTTGGAACGAACCGTCGGCGTTGCGCCCGCGCATCAGGTTGGTCGAGGGGTCGAACACGTGGCGGTAGTTCAAGGCGCGGCCGGCGAAGCGGTCAATCTCTTCCTGCGGGCGTTGCAGGGCAACGGCAAGCTGATGGATACACCAGTCGTCGTAGGCATACTCAAGGGTGCGGGCGGCGCTTTCGTTAATTTTAACGTCGTAGGGCACGTAGCCTAATTTGTTGTAGTACTCGTGTCCACGCCGTCCGGTCGATGATACGGAAGGATGTACATTCCCTGTGCCGTGCAGCAGGCCTTTGTATAAAGTTTCCACGTCGTCCACCTTCACGCCTTTCAGGTAGGCGTCAACCAGCACCGAAGCAGAGTTGTTGCCGATCATACACCCGCGGTGTCCGGGGCTGGCCCATTCGGGGAAGAATCCGCTTTCTTTGTAGGTATTGACAAGCCCTTCCTGTATTTCTTTGTTGACAGACGGATACAAGAGGTTCAACAAAGGGAACAGGCTGCGGAACGTGTCCCAAAAGCCCGTGTCGGTGTACATGGGGCCGGGTAATACCTCGCCGTTGTAAGGGCTGTAATGCACCGTTTGACCGTTGGCAGTTATTTCATATAGCTTGCGCGGGAACAATGTGGCGCGATATAAACAGGAATAGAAAGTGCGGTATTGGTCGAGTGTCCCGCCTTCTAACTCTATTTTTCCGAGCACTTCATTCCAAGCCTCTTTGCCTTTTTCAACAAGGGTTTCAAAGGTGTCGTCGCCTAATTCTTTCAGGTTTTGTTCGGCTTGTTCCAAGCTGATGAACGACGAGGCCACACGCGCCTGCACCTGCTCGCCTTTGCGGGTGGCAAAACCTATAACCGCGCCGGTGTGATTGGCTTGTTGTTCAGGTATGCCGGCATGCAACGCAGCGTCGGCAAAGGTAGCGGTGTAGGTAAACGGCTTATCGAATTGCACCACAAAATAATTTTTGAAATTATCGGGTACGCCCCCACTGTTACGGGTGGTGTAACCTACTATTGTGTTTTGTCCGGGGATAATCTTAATGCTTGAGCCTTTGTCGAACGCGTCGATCACCACAAAAGAACGGTCGTTTTCGGGAAAGGTGAAGCGGAACATGGCGGCGCGTTCAGTAGGCGTGATTTCGGTCACTACATCATGTTCGGCCAAATACACTTTGTAGTAATATGGTTTGGCCGTTTCGCCTTTGTGTGAAAACCAACTGGCGCGCTTGTCTTCGTCAAACTCGGGCGCTCCCACCACCGGCATGAGCGAGAATTGTCCATAATCATTGATCCATGGACTGGGCTGGTGGGTTTGCTTGAAACCGCGTATTTTTTTTGCCGTGTAGCTGTATTGCCAACCGTCGCCCATTTTGCCGGTTTGCGGCGTCCAGAAATTCATGCCCCATGGGCGTGCAATGGCAGGGTAGGTGTTGCCTGTCGAAAACTCGTAGGTCGACAGCGTCCCCGCCAGCGGATTGACATATTCCACCGGATTGATTGCGGTTGTTTCGTTGCTTGGCGCGCAGGAAGCGCACCATAGTAAGGCGACAATAGTTATATTTTTTTTCATTTGTGCAAACGTAAAATTTCTTCTATCTTTTCTTTGCTCAGCTTAGTAATAGCTTGAATTTGCGCAATAGAAAGCCCGGTGTGCTTTGCATTAATAATCACGTTTTTTAATTCCTCCGCTCTGCCTTTTGCTCTGCCTTCTTCTCTGCCTTCTGCGATCCCTTTAGCTCTGCCTTCTGCCATCCCTTTAGCCCTGCCTTCTGCCATCCCTTTGTCTATAGCGTCGTGATAATACGTACGCTCGGTACGAATCGAATCCCAATACCGGTCATACATATTAAGCTGTCCTTCGGTATAGGCACTGCTTTCCAAATATTGCACTGCCTCTTTGGTTACTTCCTCCTCCAACAATTCCGGCGGTATCTCTCTCGAATCCTCATGGATTTGGGTAAGAAACGTCAACCATAAATCATACAACTTCTTCTCGGCCTTATTGCTGGGACGGAATTTCGGCAATTCAATAAACACAAGTTCCAACCCTTCAATGCGTTTTTCCGTGTTTTCTATGTTAACAATCTTGTAGTCGTGGTAGAATACCGACGGATCGCTGTCAAAGATTTCATTAACGAAACTCAGCGCATACACCGGCTGCAGGAGTTTATAATCCTCGCTGCGCCTCAATTGTTTTACGTATGCTTTGGATGCGTTGAACAGCACACGGCTTTTGAAACTTTCTGACCAGTGCATTTGCATTTCCACGACAAATTGCCGGCCTGTGTTATCGGTGCAGTGCACGTCCACAATGGAATCTTTCAGCGCGGGGATTTCCGGCGTCAGTTCCGGCTGCTGATACTTTAGTGTAACAATTTGCCGCGACGCTTCTAATGGCAACATACTGTTGAGCAGGCTTTTACATAAGTGCTCATGTTCGCCGAAGATACGTTTGAAAGTCAAATCATTTTTAGGGTCTAAATAGCATACCATATCGAGTAGTGATTAGATATGACAAAGGTAATAAAAAATTTCATACTTCCAAATAATATGGACAATAAATTTCAGCTCCTCAGCCTATACGATGGAAGTGCGTTTGGTGAACGCTACGATTTCGTCAATATAGCCGAATGCCAGCGAAGTCACGGTATCGGCGCAGCCATAGTAAATGGCGAGGCGGCCGGTGGCCGGGTCGTGCAGCGTAGCGCAAGGGAACGTCACGTTAGGTACGTCGCCCATACATTCGTAGTCTTTCTGCGGTGAAAGTAAGTAGGGACCGCTACGGGCAAGCACTTTCCACGGTTCGTTCAGGCCGAGTAGCGCCGAGCCGAAACTGTACACGAAGCCGTTGCACGACGCCAATACACCATGATAAATCAGCAGCCAGCCGGCTGGAGTTTTAATGGGAATGGGGCCTGCGCCGATTTTGGTACATTGCCATGCACTGTCTTCAAATTTGGCGGGCGACATCACATGACGGTGGCGTCCCCAGAATTTCATATCGGGCGATTCACTGTAAAATATATCACCGAAGGGCGTGTGGCCGTTGTCGCTGGGGCGCGAAAGCATGGCAAAGTTGCCGTTAATTTTGCGCGGAAACAACACGCCGTTACGGTTGAAAGGCAGGAAAGCATTTTCCAGTTGATGGAATGTCTTGAAATCGGTAGTCCAGGCGCAGCCAATGGTGGGGCCGTGATAGCCGTTGCACCAGGTTACATAGTAGCGATCGTCGATCCACACCACGCGCGGGTCGTAGCCATATATCCACGTTCCCACTTCGGGGTCGGCGCCGGTGAGGCGGATGTCGTCTTCTTCAATGTTCCAATGTATGCCATCACGGCTGAAACCCGCGTGCAGGCGCATGCGGCGGTTGGTGTCGTCGCAGCGGAAAACGCCTGCATAGCCATCGCCGAAAGGCGCCACGGCGCTGTTGAAAATACTGTTCGACGTGCTCAGCAGGTCGCGCGGAATAATGGGGTTGGCCGAATAGCGCCAAATTACGCCTTTTTCATTTGCCGGTTTATCTTCCCACGGCATGGATGAATTTTTCTGTGTATTCATTTTTAATTTTCAAACTTTTAACTCTTCGTTCTTAGCTCTTCTGTGTGTGTGAACGGCACTATCCGCGAAAACACGAGGGCTGGAATCATGGCTAAAGCCACGAATACAAAAAACAGTTCATAGCCGAATTGCTCACTGAGCCACCCGCTAATCATGCCGGCCAGCATGTATCCAAGATTCATGATGCCGCTGGCGAAGGCGTAGTGCGCCATTTTATGTTTGCCGGGAGCTACCTGCTGCATCATAAAAAGCGTTAATCCGACGAATCCGAAACCATACCCGAAGTACTCGCACACAATAGCCATGCCGGTAAGCGCTATCTGTGAGGGCTGGTAAATGGCGAGTAGCAAGTAGAGCAGGAACGGCAGGTTGATGGTGCAGCATAATAGAAAAAGTGTTTTGCGCAACCCTTTTTTCGATACAAAATATCCTGCAAGGATAGACCCAAGAATGAAAGCCAGTGTTCCCACTGTGCCCACAATTAAGCCATACTCTTCATTGGTCAGTCCCATGCCTCCATCCACAGTGTCGGATTTAAGAAAGAGCGGCAACACTTTTATGGCCAGTCCTTCCGCCAAACGATAAAGGATGATGAAAATAATGTAACACCAAATATAAGGTTTGCGGAAAAAGGTGATAAACACTTCGCGGAATGAATCCCATCCTTCCTGGAAACTTTGGATTTTGGCCGCCGCGCCGCCCGACGGCAGTGTGCGGCTATGATAGAGGCTTAGCACAATCATCAGCCCTGCGCAGATACCCATAATGCCCATCCACGCATAGAGTGGCCCCATGGTTTTCATTAACACGCCGGCGAGGAAGACCAGCCCGCCGTTGCATACCACTTTGGCAATATTGAAAAATGCGCCTTGCCAACCAATGTATTTTGCCTGTGTGGAAGTATCGAGTTCTGCCATGTAGATGCCGTCGGTGGCGATGTCGTGGGTGGCGCCGCTGAATGCGATAAGCCCCATCAGCGCTATCGTATAGGTGAAGAAGCCGGGCAACGGCATGCTCAGCGCAAGTACGGCGAATGAGAGGCCGGTAATCATTTGTGTGCCCACGACGAAGTATTTCTTCGTGCGGAACATTTCCAAAAATGGGCTCCAAAGCGGTTTCAGTGTCCACGGGAGAATGATGAGCGACGTCCAGAAGGTGATTTGGGCATTGGGAATACCAAGGTCTTTGAGCATGACTACCGATACCAATGACAGCATGACAAACGGCATGCCCATGGCGAAATACACGGTGGGCACCCAACGTAGCGGGGTAGTGGAAGTTGTCATAATGCAGGCAAAGTTACGTAAAATATTCGAATATTACAAGAAAAACCGCCAAGCCACCGTACGTTAATTAAGAATTAAAATTAATTTTTATAACACATTTTAACACAACTACTTTTTATAAATAAATTATCTAACAGGCTTGCGCTACCCTTATTAATTAAGGATTAAGAGTTTGTTTGTGATTAAGTGACATAAGGAATTAAGTGATTAAGATGTTTGCGTTTTCTTAATTTCTTAATTTCCTAATTTCTTAATTACTTTTAGTGTGTATTGAAATGTATATTTGTGATATAAGATATTATTGTATATATAAAATTTATGCAACATCCTTTTCTTAATATATAAACATCCAAATATAACTAAAATATGAAAACAGCATGGTGACAGCAACAGCAGGTGCTGCTACACCCGAGTATCGCTGGTTGGAAAACGGAAGTACGGTAACCGGAACGGCAGCGCACTACATTGTGCCGGCCACAAAAAATGTGGGAGTCTACGTCTATATCCGGCAAGCCAAATCGGAAGAGTGCAGCGATTGGCAAGGTTCCAACGCGTTCACGGTAGAAGTGAAGAACAAGAACGATGACGGTGTATGTCTGGACGGTGTGATGTGGGCGAAATATAATGTAGACAAGCCGGGCTCGTTTGCTGCATCACCACGAAGCACCGGGAAAACTTTATCAGTTTAACCGCAATGTGTCTTATCCAGCCCCTACTGCCCCATGTACGCATTTACGTATGCATGTGCCGCTGCATGCCTTGTGAGGAAGGGGGTTGTTAATTGGTTAAGAACTAAAAATTGTTTTAGTTAGTCACATTAAATAATCAGTCACATTAGCACATTTCCTGTGTCTTCTTTACGGAAAGGCAATCTTGCAACCTGAAATGGAAATTGGCTGTGCGAAAATTATTTCGTCAGCGTATCTTTCATTGTCAGCAGCCGGCGGACGGGCTTCATATAGTCCGAGAATGCTGCGTAGTTCATCGTCTTCAGGTAGATGGCGCCGTAGGAGCGGCGTTTCATCGGGTTGTCCGAGGCGTAGAAATAATCCTGTCCCATGAGTTGCATCAGGTCTTCGTATTGTTGCACCCACACCTGTTGCGCCAGTTCGCTGAAGCTGCCGTCGTACTCGTAGCTGGGGAACGAGGCGGAGCGCTGGCTGAGGAAGCAAGCGTTAAACATGTTGTGCAACACTGCGAACGAGTTCAGCGAGATGGGCACAATCATGTTTACTTCATGAATTTTGAACCGCGACCACACGTTCCGGTAACCCCACACTTGCAGCGGGATTTTCGGGAATTCGGCCACATACTTGTCGATGGCTTCGCTCAGTGCGATGAGCGTTTTAAAGTGGGTGTCGGGGCCGCTGCCTTCGGGGTCGAGCGCCAGTGTTACCACAGTGGGGCGCACAGCGCGCATCAGGTCTAAAATCGGCACCACGTCTTTGTCAAAATCGGGGTATTGCGGGAAAATGTCGTCGCTGTAGAATGGCAATCGCAAGTGGTGTACGCGGTCTTTGCCGATACCGAAGTGCGCCCACACTAATTCGGCTTCAAATTCGCGCAGCCAGCCTTTAAATGCGTGTATGATGTCCGGCTCTTTGCGTCCGGCCTGCAGTTGGTTGATGGTCTTTATATTTTCGTGAATAAAGTGCTGCACGGTTTCCACATTATCTGTGGCGAGGTGTGCGGCTATGTTGCGTGCCAAACGCGAACTTACAAACAGCGCCTGTTTATCTTTATTTTGATGCGCAATACCTTGCAGGTAGCCGGTGATGTCGTCTTGTGCTTTTTCGGCCTGGAACAAATTTTTGTATCCGACGGTATAATCCAGCAGGCCGTTGTCGATATTCTTCCCCAGTGTTTCAAAGCACTGCCGGAGGTAATCGTTGGTTACCGACGTGAAGCCGCTGGTGCAGTACACGAAGTGGTTTTCGTTTTCTTTGGAGCGCACCAAGTGGTGTAACAATGGGAAGTAGGCCAGTTCTATGTCGTCGTGGTGCGGGCCGGTGTGCAGGAAACATTGGTTTTTCAGGCTTTCGAGCCCTTTTGAAATCTTCTCGTCAATGCTCTTGTACGTATTGGTAAGTAGTTTGGTGGTTGCCGTACCGCTAATGGATTTCGCCAATTGCAATTTTTCATTTTTCGTTTGGATTTCGATAGATGTATTTTCTAATCCGGTATGTTCCTGCAAGCAGGCTTCCACCACTAATTTCTGCGGATATTCGGGCGACAATTGTTGCTTTTTATACAGCGTTTCCACCGCTTTGGGCGACAATTCCATTTCGGTGGTGGCGCTTCTGGTAATAAAGAAGCGGGCGTTCGGCAATGTTTGTAATGCCGTAGCCGGATAAAGCAATTGCGGTGGTTGTTGCACGGCATTGGCCACTACTTGCGATTTCGATTGTCCGGCGGCCATAATCACCGCTACCGTGTCGGGGTTGTAGGTGATGGTTTCCAGCCCCATGGTGATGACGGCTTTTTTCCGTACCAGTTCAATGCCGCCCAGGTCGGAGGCGGCGGTGGCCTGCGTCTCGTAATTGATGCCCGTGAGCCGCGTGTGCGAGTAATGGCTCGAGCCGGCCACATTGAACGCGATATGCCCGTCGGGGCCAATGCCGCCCAGGAAAAACCCGATGCCGCCTAAATTCCTGATTTCATTTTCGTAGGACTGGCAAAATTCGTCGAACCAGCGAATGGCCTTTTGGCGCTGTTGTTCCAATTCAACCGTGGGCTTTTGAATACGCAACGACAAATCTATGCCATCGGAAAAGAGCGCTTCCAACGATTGAATGTTCCCTAAAAGGCGTTGTTGTTCGGGGTTTAAATAATATGCGTTGATTAAGCGTGTTTTTGTCGGCTCAAAACCGAAGCCGTCCAGATAGAATTTTTTCACAAAATGCGTAAACGAGCGTTCGTGTTCCGGATTGATGGGAAAAAATTCATCCAGTTGAAAGAAATAAAGCGAACGGAAATCGGGCTTTTTGCCTTTGAGCCCCACTTTTTCCAAGATGCCGCCTTGCGTTTCTTTTTCCCAATTGTTCAGGTAATATTGCATCCATTTGATAAAAAACTCGGGCGTTCTGCCTGTGGGTAACGCCACCACGCCGCCCGGATTCAGGCAAACCCATTCAAGAAACCGTAGTGCGGTCAATTGTCCAAGCACCACATAATTGTCTACGGTGATGGTTGTAATTTTCCGCAAAGAAGTGGATTCTTCGTGGTACAGGTCTAAAGACAAAAAGTATTTTTCTACTGCGCTTTCCGTGTTGTATTTCATATTTTTTTCAATATTAGTTTATCATTTTTTCCAACTATTCCATGTCGGCGGGTTGGTCCTTTATTAATCCTACTTTGTCGGAATACGTATATCCCAGTGCGCTCAAACGTTTTTTCTGTGCGGGTAATTTTTCCACAAAATGTTCCCAACACTTGTTTTCTTTTGGCGACCATACCACTTCCGACATGGCTAACAGGCGCGGCAGCAGCATGTATTCCACATTTTTGGATGTGTATAAAAATTCCGACCACAAGTTGGCTTGTCCGCCTTTGATGAAAGCGGTTTCTTCGTTTGTCAATCCTGCCGGAACAGGTTCGAAGGCATACACTTTTTCAATGGGCAGGAAGCCGCCGATGGCCTCTTGCGGCTCTGTTTTCGGGTCGGCCTGATAGTAGTCGAGGTAGCAGTATGCATTAGGCGTCATGATGACGTGGTTTCCGTGGCGGATGGCTTTCACAATCACCGAGTCGCCCACCCAGCTGCGCCAATACATCACGGTGGCGCTTGGCGTCACGCCGCCTTCTAAGATTTCATCCCAGCCGATTATTTTTTTCCCTTTACTCATGACATGTTGTTCTATCCCGCGGATCATCCAGCTTTGCAGTTCTTCTTCATTCTTCAACTTTAGTTTTTTGATGCGTTGCTGGCATTTCGGACACGTTTTCCAGTTATCTTTTACCGCTTCATCGCCGCCCACATGGATATATGCCGACGGGAACAGTTCTACAACCTCGTCGATCACTTCTTTCAGGAATTTCATCACGTCGTCATTGCCGCCGCACAGGATGGCCTTTGGCGGCCAGTAGGGACGGACTTCCACCACGTAGGGATGGTCGTCGCAGGCAAATTCGGGGTAGGCGGCTAAGATTTCGCTGCAGTGTCCCGGGATTTCAATTTCGGGAATGACTTCAATATTGCGTTGGGCGGCGTATGCCACCACTTCACGTATTTGCGCTTTGGTGTAGAAGCCGCCGTAGGTGGCCGGCTCGCCTTCTTTCGGCGGTTTGGCTTCTTTCCAGGAGACGTTGCTTCTGTCCACGCGCCATGCGCCGATTTCCGTCAGTTTCGGGTATTTGTCGATTTGGATTCGCCAGCCGTGGTCGTCGGTCAGGTGCCAGTGGAACTTGTTCAACTTGTAGAGCGCCATCACGTCCAGGTGTTTTTTGACGTAGTCCACATCGAAGAAGTGGCGCGACACGTCGAGGTGGCTGCCCCGCCATTCGAAGCGCGGGTAGTCGGTAATGGCTACGGCGGGAATGGTGACGGTTGACGGGTTCGTTCTCGTTATATCGGCCGGCGCCAATTGGTAAAGCGTTTGCAGCGCATACACCAAACCGGCTTCCTTGTTCGCTTTTATCGTGATGCCGTTTTCGTTTACCAGCAATTCATATCCTTCTTCCTGCAAAGTCGGGTCGGCCGTTTCTGTAAGGGAAAAGGTAATGGCTTTTTCAGTGTTGTCATTTGTTGCATTGTTTTCCACACCAAAATGTGTAGAAAAATATTCCCTGATGTAGGACACTGTGGGGCCGGTTTCCTCTATATTTTGAAAAACGAGCGGTGTGTTTCCAGCGAGGGTGAAGTGGCCGCTTAAGGGCTTTACCTGCACCGGCTCAGGCACAATGTTGATATTGTTTTGTGCACATCCGGCAGCGAGGAATAGGAGTCCGGCATAAAATAACGACTTTTGTGTATGTTTCATTGATAAATATTTGAGGTTAAAATTTGCACAAAATTACGAAAAATATTTGAATGTCCTCCAATAACATAAAAAAAGCTGCCCAAGAGGTTGAACAGCTTTTTGTTAGCGGGATGATTTTATTGCGGGCATATCCAGCATTTAAAATCTTTCATGAGCCAGTAGGGAAGACTTTTGTAAGCATTTCCTGTATTGGTATTCCAAACTTCTACTTTCAAATATCGGTAGATGTGGGGTTGCGTGAGTATGTATCCAATGTTATGGATATTTGTGGGTACAACAGAAGGTGCCGTTACCACTACCAGTGCCACCGGAACTTTCCGATGTTGACAGGGTGTATGTGGTATTATTATTACTACCGGACAAGGTAACCCTTTTAATTTTAGTATAGTTATTAGGTGTTACCCAGTCATGTAATGCTGTATACACGTAATCAAATAGATACAATTGTAATATTCCAATTGGCACGGTCAATCGTCTTGTGTGCGACTACTGTCAATTCGGCATGTCCACCGTGTCCGTCGGCCACATCGATGCTGATGGCAGCGCTTTCTGCTATGCCTTTTTTTGAAGTTTACTACTAAGTGCATTTTTAATTTTGTACTGCGCCCATATTGGGCAGATTGGTTCTTGTCACTTCATTTCCAAGTATATCCAATCCTCCGTTGTTAAAGATGATAACCCCTGCGTTCCGGCAGGGGGAGCCGGACGCTAAGGCATAAGCGGCGAGGTTTTCGCCGTGCTCATCCCCGTTGCCCGGATCGGAAAACAATGGGTCATGGGTGATCTTCCCCGTTTCGTTGGGCAGGTATCCACTCCAGTTTCCGGCGTAGCAGTTATGGCTGAATGTACCTCTGGATACTTCCTGGAAGTTCATGACGCCGGTGCCGGCGGCCATAAAGATATTGTTCTTCAACGTAGCTCCCGGCAAGACATAGGCGCTTCCGTGGTCAATATAGAAAGTGTTGTTATATACCACGTTGTTTTCCGACTTGTTACCTGTGAGAAACAGTACATGCGACTGGTCATTTTCGCTGATATTGTAACGCACGATATTGTCGGTGGCCGTGTTCATAATCAGTATCAGCCCCCCTTCGTTGCCGTGGCTGTAGTTATATTGTGCAATGCACCGTTCGCAATTATAGTCAAAGTCAAACGACATACCGTCGTTGTTGTGCTGCTGCTTTTTGCAGTCATACACCTGATTGTATTGAATAATGCCGTCGATGCAATGGTGGAACCATATTGCCGCAGAGTTGTTCGAGGCATAGCCGCTGCCTTGCAGGTCGGGGTGGCCGGATTTTTTGCAGGCGCGCCGCACCACGTTCTTTTCCACCAAGGGGGCGTTCGTCCCCATAATCAGGATGGCATCGCCGCCCACGTCGCTCAGCTCGTTACCGCGCACCGTCACATTTTGTGCGGGAATCAACCCGGGTAGGAAATCGCTTCGGCTGCCCGGGCCGGCGCTTGTCCACACCAGGATGCCGCATCGATCCACCCCATATATCTTGTTGTTTTCAATCCATATCCCGTCGAAACTTGTCGTAAAGGTGGGTTGA
>JAITIL010000048.1 GCA_031279475.1 Prevotellaceae bacterium
ATAGCGGTCGATCAACCCTTATTAAGTGAACTTCCATTGCTATGCGTTAATTAACGTCAATCCCAAAACTCATTTCCGATTAAAGAAAATATCTTATAAATCAAGGGTTTCAAATCAAATACATATATAATTTAGGCTAGAGTTTACGTATATACCATACTAACGCGGGCTACGCCCGCAACCCAAATTATTGTTTTTTTATTGGTGAAACGCGTCCGTAAGGTACTATAATTGCAAGCCTTTTACCCATTGTGCTACCTTTGCTTCAATCTGCTCATCTTGCCATACATAACCAAAAATTTTGCCGTTTAATATACGTGCATTTTGAGCAATCTTTGCAAAGTCTTCCAGAAATTCTCTCGGATTACTTTCGCTTGTAGCAAACGGCACCACAGGTTTTCCCTTAAAATCTGTTTCTAAAAGAAATGATGTTAGTGGAAGTGGCGTTGTATGCCACCAAACAGGACCACCAACAAAAATACAATCGTAGCTGGAAATATCGATATTAGGAGTTTTTATAGCCGGATAATTTTCCTTTGCCTGTTCTTCCCTTATCCTCTGTGTAAATGCTTCATGTGGCATATCGGGAAACGGCTCGACAAGATCAATTTTATACATGTTTGCCCTGGTCAAACTCTGTATTATTTTAGCGATTTTTTCAGTATTAGCATTCACCGAATAAGAATAATAAATGACTAATACCTTCCCCAAATGCGAAACATTTTCGTTTTGGTCAAATAAAAACGTGTTTCCTAATAATAACATTGTCATGCCGATGGTAAGTTTTTTCATTCTTTATAACCATTCCCTTCTCTCCACTCATGCACAAAATAGTGAGGAAGTGTAACGCTCTACAATTTTTCAAACAGTTTCCCACTTTGATTAACGATACGTGCCTTGCAACTGCTTGAGAATGTCTCATTTCAAATTAACGGCATTTTTGTCCCATCAACCACTCTTATTATCCATTGTTCCAAACTTTATCGCAGATAACTAATTCTGCGAAGCCATGCTTCTACCTGAGGTTGGGCGTCTCTTGCGTTACTCCCCCTAACTTCAAATACTTCCAAAACAATGGCACGAGCGGTAATTTGTTTAAGCGTTGTCAAATGTTCTCCGGGTGCCCCAGCATGAGTACAAAATGGGACAATGGTTTTCCCAGCAATGTTATATGATTCAAGAAAGGTGGCAATTATCATTGGGATGTTATAGTCCCAAATCGGATAACCGATAAAAACCGTATCGTATATATCCATGTTATTTACCTTGCTAACAATGGCTGGGCGCTCGTTTCCCCGCTCTTCTTTTTGTGCTCGGGTTACCGCATCATTCCATCCTGTGGGATAGGGTTTCGTCGCTTTGATTTCAAATATGTCGGCACTGGTCAGTTTCTGGATTTGTTCCGCGATAACACGAGTATTTCCGCTCCATGAAAAATACGCGACAAGTATTTTTTTGTCTTGGTGATTTTGTGCGTTCAATCGTATAGTAGCCGTCATACAAAAAAGTACCGTAGCCCAAAATAAAAACCGTCTCATTGTACGCACCCCCATTGCTACCCTACTATTCGTCGATACGTTCTATCTTGAAAATCACAGGACGTGTCCCGTCATTACAGCAAGTTATCATTACTTTTTCATCATTCGTCCAACCCCGCATAATCGAACCGCCTTGCAATGCCGCATATACATATCTTGAAATACTGTCCCATGCCTCTGCGCAAAACTTTCCGTTAAGCATACGAAAAAAATCTTCGTTCTCTACCATAATTTCTTGCCCGTCATCGAAAAAAGGACATTTACCGGAGGCGGGGTCTGCGAGATAAGTTTCTTGTAAATCTTTGAAGAGTTCACGCCTTAATACCGTTATTTTCACCTTGTATATATTTGCCATAAAAATATCTCCCTTAATTATATTTCGCAATCTTGTGTTTTCTTGACAATTAACGGGGTATCGCATAATATACCGCTATCAGTCAGATTTTAATAAGAATTTTCACAAACTCAACGAACGATGTTGCTAATTTATAGCGCTATCTTGCAATAAAAGAGGGTATATAATTATGAAACGTAGCTTTTTGCTTGATCTGGAACCGGAATCAGATTTATATATGCCGGAATCAGATTTGTATATGGCGAGTTATACAAGGTCAAAAGCGGCATTGCCTTATGTTCAGGAAATTGGAGAGTTTTACGCGCGTGAAAAATACTATACCCGCAGGGAAGGATTGGAGAGTTACTTGCTGAAATACACGGTATCCGGTGAAGGTATGCTTGAATATAAGGGAGCCAAAACGACTTTACCACCCGGACATTTTTTTTGGATAGATTGCAGGGAACCACAATACTATCACACTAGCTCACACTCAAAACATTGGCATATGATGTGGGTTCACTTTGAAGGATCAGGATGCGAATACTTGTATAAATATTTCACGGGAATAAACCGTCGTAATACTGGCATACTCCATAATGATAGTGATGTGCCGTGGGTATTGAACCAACTATTGGCGTCATATCGCACCACTCCAAAGGAACATGCTGAAATTGAAGCGGCTGCGGGATTGATGACTATGATGTCCAAGTTGATTATATCCTCCTGCGCGCAAGACAAGAGTGGCACGGCAGAATATATACATCGGGCGCAGAAGTATATTCGCAATAACTTTAACCAATCAATAACATTGGATATACTTGCCAATGAGCTATCAATTAGCAAATTTTATCTACAAAAACTTTTTAAACAGCATACAGCCCGTTCTCCCAACGTCTATCAATCAGAATTGAGAATATTACACGCAAAGGAACTGTTACGCACAACAAACAGAACCGTAGCTGACATCGCGCAGGAATGCGGTATCGAGAGTGCGGGTTATTTCATAAAGCTGTTTGCCAATTATGAGGGCAAAACACCTGCCGCATATCGTAAGCACTGGAACGGTGAGGGTAAGTAAGATAAGAATCCATGGTTGAACTAAAGCGGGCTACGCCCGCAACTCAAATTTTTGTTTTTTATTGGTAAAACGCGTCTGTAAGGTACTATAAAGAATAAACACGAGGTGATCTTTATGAAAAAAGATATGGGCGCAAAGTTGATGGTTTATCCTACCCCTATTTATCTTGTTGCTACATACGATGGAGCAGGCAAGCCGAATGTTATGACGGTAGGTTGGGGAGGTGTCTGTTGTAGTAACCCGCCCTGCATTTCCGTTTCCGTCCGCAAAGCCACCCATACCTACCACGCACTTATGGAACGCAAAGCGTTTACTGCTAATCTGCCCTCAGCTGGCTTTGCAGATGAGGTCAGTTATTTTGGTAAAGCATCTGGCAAAAATGAAGACAAATTTGAAAAGACCGGACTTACACCGGTGCGGAGCGAATATGTAGACGCTCCCTACATTGAGGAAATGTCGGTCAATCTGGAATGCAAAATCATACAAATCCATGAGCTTGGCTCTCATATCCAATTTATCGGCCAAATTATAAACGCCAAGGCAGATGCAAACCTGAAAGAGGGCATACCTATTATCGAGCAGATTGTGCCTATCGTCTACAGCGTGGGAAATGACCAC
Organism: Prevotellaceae bacterium; assembly: GCA_031279475.1. Taxonomy (GTDB): domain Bacteria; phylum Bacteroidota; class Bacteroidia; order Bacteroidales; family UBA932; genus JAIRLC01. The sequence continues at coordinate 3,572 of JAITIL010000048.1, forward strand.
CGTTATTATAAAATAGGCGAGGCGATCATACCCAAAAGTTCGGAATGATCGATTTAAACACGGCAGAAGACATTCATCGGGTAAATGTCGCCATTATTTATTTACCGTGTCAGCTAAAAATAGCTTAAACCGACGTTCACGCAATATGCATTGTTTAACTCATTCTGATAAAATAAAGAAGTAGCCTGGTGGTATTAACAGCTTCAACCGGACTGCTCTGCGTCGCAGTCGTTATGGGAGCGACTGGTCTCGTTCTCATAACGACCGATCAACCAAACTGATAAATAGACTTGTGTTGCTATGCGCCTATTAACGTTATTCCAAACCCCTTATATTTTCAAAAATCATCAACTCGCGAATATAGATAATCTACTGCGAGTCCGCTGAACAGTAGAGAAAGCAATGACAAATATCAAGTAAAACGCGAAATTCCTTATCCCGAGAACGATTTTCAACGCGCTGAGATTAGTGGTCTTTGTGGCAGGGCCGGCCAGCATAAATGATGCCGCACTTCCCATGCTCATGCCTGCGTCAAGCCAATTCGCCAACAATGGGACTCCGCCTCTGCCGCATACATACAAGGGAACGCCGACAATCGCCACCATTATCTAACATCAACTTGATCAACACTGTGCTCAATCGCCGACTTTGCTAACCTGACAGCATCAGTGACAAGTATACTCTCCCGGCGCAATTCCTCCCGTTTTTCCTTCCTCGGTATATACACGTCCCTATAGATTACCTCCCTCTTCCCTTCCCGACAATCGAAAACAAACGTCTCGTGAATCCCTGCCGGACAGAGCATTACAACCCCGTAAAATTCTGTCCGCCATTCATACACATCAAGTAGGCTGTAATCGTCGTATCCAGTGAAATCAGCCATAAACTCCCGCTGCGCGACGGCGGCGACC
>JAITIL010000126.1 GCA_031279475.1 Prevotellaceae bacterium
GAGAGGGGGCCGGGGGGTGAGGACTATGCGTTGTTCACTATTCATTTAGTTTCTAATTACAGGTTGTCGGCTAACTCTTAGTTCTTAGTTCTTAACTCTTAACTAAGTCCGCTGCAAAGGTAGGAAGAATTTTCAAATCTCCAAATCTTTTTTGACCGGCATAGAAAAATGGAGTCGGGAAAAAATTGCCGGTTTATTTGTAATATTCGCCAATTTGTGGTAAATTTGCGTCCTTTCTTGGAAATTTTATTGAAATTTAACTGTAACGTAATGAAAATATCTCACATTGAACATTTAGGCATAGCCGTAAAATCGCTGGAGGAGGCTATTCCGTTTTATGAAAATATGCTGGGCTTGAAATGCTATGCCGTAGAGGAAGTGGCCGATCAGAAAGTGAAGACGGCCTTTTTTATGGCAGGGCAAACCAAGATTGAGCTGCTGGAGGGCACGTCGCCCGAGAGCCCGGTGGCCAAGTTTATTGAGAAGAAAGGCGAAGGCGTCCACCACGTGGCCTTTGCAGTGGCCGACGGCGTGCAAAACGCGCTCGACGAGCTGAACGGAAAGGGCGTGCAACTCATCGACAAAGCGCCGCGCAACGGCGCCGAAGGCCTGCACATTGCCTTTGTGCATCCGAAATCAACCCTTGGCGTACTCACCGAGCTATGCGAAAAATAATGAACAATGAACAATGAACAATCAAAAAATGTGCTGAAAGAGAAATCTTATGCTTTTGCATTGCGGATAATTAAAGCATATAAATACCTTGCCAAAGAGCAGGGCGAGTATGTATTATCAAAACAATTGTTGCGTTGTGGTACGGCTATCGGAGCATTGGTGAGGGAAGCGGAATATGCACAATCAAAAGCAGATTTCGTGAATAAAATGAGCATAGCGCTGAAAGAAGCAAACGAAACAGAGTATTGGGTGTTGCTGCTGCAGGATAGCGAATACATAACAGCAACCATAAGTAAATCGGTATTGAAAGATTGCCGGGAATTACTGCGCTTGTTGGTTAGCAGTACCAATACCGCTAAAAAAAACATGAATATAAAAAAACGTGAGTAAAAAATATTGTTCATTATTCATTATTCACTGTTCATTAATAAATAAGTAGTATAAAACAACAATAAAGTACATAGGTATGAGCAATCAGGTAGAATCGGTGAAGGCGTTAATCCAGTTGCGCGAGAAAGCGCGGCTGGGCGGCGGACAAAAGCGTATTGATGCACAACACCAAAAAGGGAAATACACGGCGCGCGAGCGTATCGCCATGCTGCTCGACGGCGGCAGCTTTGAGGAATTTGACATGTTTGTAACCCACCGCTGCACGAACTTCGGCATGGAGAAAGACGTGGTGCTGGGCGATGGCGTGGTTACCGGCTACGGCACCATCGAAGGCCGGCTGGTGTATGTGTTTGCACAGGACTTCACGGTGTTCGGCGGCTCGCTGTCGGAAAGTTTTGCGATGAAAATTTGCAAGATTATGGACCAGGCGGTGAAGGTTGGCGCGCCGGTAATCGGTATTAACGACTCGGGCGGCGCCCGCATCCAGGAAGGCGTGAACGCCCTCGCGGGATATGCCGAGATTTTCCAGCGCAACATCCTGGCGTCGGGCGTTATTCCCCAAATATCGGCGATATTCGGCCCGTGTGCCGGCGGGGCGGTGTACTCCCCGGCGTTGACCGATTTCAATATCATGACCAAAGGCACGAGCTACATGTTCCTCACCGGCCCGAAAGTGGTGAAAACCGTGACGGGCGAAGATGTGACACAGGAACAGTTAGGCGGCGCCAGCGTACACGCCACCAAGAGCGGCGTGGCGCATTTCGCCGTAGATAGCGAAGAAGACGGCTTGCAACTCATCCGCCGCCTGCTGAGCTACCTGCCGCAGAACAACCTCGAGGAAGCGCCCATAGCGCCGTGCGAAGACCCTATTGACCGCCTCGAAGACGCGCTGAACGATATTATCCCCGATAGCCCCAACAAGCCCTACGACATGTATGAGGTGATTGGCGGCGTGGTGGATAACGGCGAATTTCTGGAAGTACACAAGGACTTCGCGGCAAATATCATCGTGGGCTTTGCCCGCTTCAACGGCACTGCGGTGGGCATTGTGGCCAACCAGCCGAAAGTGCTGGCCGGATGCCTCGACAACAACGCTTCGCGCAAAGCCGCGCGCTTCGTGCGTTTCTGCGATGCGTTCAATATCCCGCTGGTTACGCTGGTGGATGTGCCCGGCTTCCTGCCCGGCACGCAACAGGAGTATGGCGGCATCATCCTGCACGGCGCAAAACTGCTCTATGCGTATGGCGAAGCCACCGTCCCGAAAGTAACCGTAACCCTGCGCAAATCCTATGGCGGCGCCTACTGCGTGATGAGCAGCAAGCACCTGCGCGGCGACATCAACTACGCATGGCCTACCGCCGAAATTGCCGTAATGGGCCCGTCGGGCGCCATTGAAGTGCTCTACGGAAAGGAAATGGCTACGGTACCCGACCCGGTGAAATTTGCGGAAGAGAAAGAAAAAGACTACCGCCAGGCATTTGCAAACCCCTACAACGCCGCCAGGTATGGCTATATCGACGATGTGATTGAACCGCGTAACACCCGCTTCCGTGTCATTCGCGCTTTGCAGCAGTTGTCTACCAAAAAATTAGCCAATCCCCCGAAAAAACACGATAACCTGCCGTTATAGTTAAGAACTAAGAACTAAGAACTAAGAGTGAATAGTTATGAGGAATAGATTATATATACTTTTGTTAACGGGCGGTCTTCTTTTTGTTGGCGGGCAGGCGGTGGCGCAGAGCCAGGGCGACATGCGGATTAATGAAGTGCTGGTCGTCAATACCGACGATTACGAGGACGACTTCGGCCACAAGCACGGCTGGATAGAACTCTTCAACAAATCGCGCGGGACGGTGGATATCGGCGGCTGCTATATCTCGAATGACCGGCGCGACTTGAAGAAATACCGTATCCCGAAAGGCGATGTGTTGACGAAAATCAAACCGCGCCAACATGTGGTGCTCTGGGCCGATAATATGCCGCTGCGCGGAACGTTTCATGTGAATTTCACGCTGCAGGAAACGAATGTGCTGTACCTTACGAGCAGCAACGGCCGCGACATTATCGACAGCCTGAAGTTCCCGGTAGGAGAGGGGCCTTTCGATGTGATGGACTATGAGGTGAGCAACAAAGGCGCCGCCGTAAAAATGGTGGGTGCGATACCTCGCTATCCGCTGGAAAACGTGTCGTATGGCCGCTTGATGGACGGCGAAAACGTGGGCGGGGCAAACGGCTGGGCGTTTCTCACGAAAACCACGCCGAGCAGCAACAATGTCATCCTGAATAGCGAGGCGGCGGCGCAACGGTTTAAGGAATTTGACCCTTACGGCTTGATTATGGCGCTTACCGCCATGTCGGTGGTATTTTTCGCCCTGTTGATGCTGTTCATTATCTTCAAAAATATTGGTAAGGCGGCAATCAGGTCGGGGCGTAACCGGGCGAAGAAAGCAGGCTTGTCGTCGGTTGAGGCGGCTGCTGTGGTGTCGGAAGCCGTCCCGGGCGAAATCTATGCGGCGGTGGCCACCGCCATTCACCTCTACATGCAGGAGGACGATGTGCACGATTTGGAAAATACCATATTAACTATTCATAAAGTAACCCGGTCGTATTCGCCATGGAGTTCGAAAATTTACGGACTGCGTGAAATCCCCCGGAAAAAATAACCCTCGCAGAAAAAAAACAGTATGAAAGAATATAAATTAAAGATAAACGGCAATGAGTACGCTGTGGTTATTAACAGCGTAGAAGACAATATTGCCGAGATGGAAGTAAACGGCACGCCGTTTCATGTAGAACTCGACAGGCCGGTGAAGTCGCCGGCAGCGCCGAAGGTTAACCGTCCGGCGCCGGCGCCCACCTCGGGAAGCGGCGCTCCGGTGGTGAGCAAGCCCACGGTGTCGGGCGCGGCCGGTGCGGTGAAATCGCCGTTGCCGGGCGTGGTGCTTAGTGTAGATGTAAGCGTAGGCGACACGGTGAAAACCGGCCAAAAACTGTTGGTGCTGGAAGCCATGAAAATGGAAAACAACATCGACGCCGACCGTGACGGCAAGGTGGTGGCCATTAAAGTGGCCAAAGGCGATTCGGTGTTAGAAGGTGCAGAACTTGTAATTATTGGATAAGTATATGGAAAATCAAGGATTCTTTTCGTTTTTGGGCGACAATTTGCAACAATTCCTGGGCTATACCGGCTTTGCCAGCTTCACCACAGGCCACATGGTCATGATTCTGATCGGTTTGGTTTTCCTGTTCCTGGCCATCACGAAAGACTGGGAGCCCATGCTGCTGGTGCCTATCGGATTTGGCATTATCATTGGGAATATCCCGTTCCTCGAGGGGCTGTCGGTGGGTGTGTACGAAGAAGGGTCGGTGATGAATATCCTGTACCAGGGCGTGCGGCTTGGGTTTTACCCGCCGCTCATTTTCCTCGGCATTGGCGCCATGACCGACTTCTCGGCGCTCATATCCAACCCTAAACTGATGTTGATTGGCGCCGCGGCGCAATTCGGCATTTTCGGCGCCTACGGGCTGTCCCTGCTGTTCGGGTTTCCCGCGAACGAGGCCGGAGCCATTGGCATTATCGGTGGCGCCGACGGCCCCACGGCCATCTTCCTTTCCGGACGCCTGGCGCCCGACCTGATGGGCGCTATTGCGGTGTCGGCATACTCCTACATGGCGCTGGTGCCGGTTATTCAGCCGCCCATCATGCGCCTCTTCACTACTAAGAAAGAGCGTGTAATCCGTATGCGGCCGCCGCGCGTGGTGTCGCAGCGCGAGAAAATCATATTCCCCATTGTCGGATTTTTGCTTACCGCCTTTGTGGTGCCATCGGGCATCCCGCTGCTGGGCATGTTGTTTTTCGGCAACCTTTTAAAGGAAAGCGGCGTCACCCGCCGTTTGGCCGAAACCGCCCGCGGGCCGCTCATCGACATTGTCACCATCCTGATAGGGCTTACGGTAGGCGCCTCCACGCAAGCCGACAAGTTTCTGCAGCTAAATTCCATAAAGATATTTTTGCTGGGTGCGCTCTCCTTTGTGATTGCCACCACGGCGGGCGTGTTGTTTGTGAAATTCTTCAACCTCTTTTTGAAGGAAGGCAACAAAATTAACCCGTTGATTGGCAATGCCGGCGTGTCGGCGGTGCCCGACAGCGCGCGGGTGTCGAACAACGTGGGGCTGGAATATGACAAGAAGAACTTCCTGCTGATGCACGCCATGGGGCCGAACGTGGCCGGCGTGATAGGCAGCGCCGTGGCCGCCGGTATCCTGCTCGGATTCCTGTCGTAAGAACTGAGAACTGAGAGTTAAGATCAGTCGCGTAGCGGCGTTTGTCTCTCAATTGTGGACAAGGTTCTACCTCAAAAAATAATGCATAAGATTTGATCCTGCGGTGAAAAAGTTGTATTTTTACCGCAAAGTTTGCGGCGCATTATGTATTTGTATGATAATTACGGAAAAGGCATTGAATACCTGCGCAGTTCGGCGTATGCCAAACTTGCCGGCTGCTCTACCGATACCGCCTTGCGGGATTTGCAGTATCTGGCAGGTAAGGATATGTTGCGGGTGGAAGGCCGTGGAAAAAAGACAAATTACCTGATCGTCAGTCCTGCGAATATTCGCATACCGAAACACGCACCGCAAACGGCGATAGAGGATGGACAAGCGCCGACGTAGCGGGCGTATAGTTGAAACCATGAATTTTCCCTGCCGCACGCAAAATACCATTAAAATGGTATTGGACGGCAAATACAATACCCTTACCTTTGCACCAAAATTTGAGGCAATGAAAATAGTAGAAAAAAGAGTTCCTGTAATGACGACGCAAATGTGCGAATGCGTGCGCATGTCGATGTGCATGCGTGGGAGTCTTTGTGCCGGAACATTTTCTATTGTCGAGAGGTGAAATAATAATAGTATAATAGTATGTGAAATCCGGCCGAAAGCCGGATTTTTTTGTTATTAAATTTTGGAATATTCATTAAATTAATTAAAGCTATGAAAAAGAAAACATTTTTATTACTGCTTGTATGGCTAACGGCTGTTCATTATTTGGCTTACGCGCAAACGCGTGTTACCGGAATAGTAAGCGATGAGCAGGGCGAGCCGTTGCCGGGCGCAAGCGTGGCGGTCAAGGGAACTACTACGGCTGTTCTTACGGACGCGGCGGGCGCGTATGCCATCACAGTAGCTGAAGGCGCCACCACTTTGGTGTTCTCCTTCCTGGGCTATGCCGCAGTGGAAAAGCCCGTGGTAGGCGCTGTGGTGGATGTGCAATTATCCGAAGGCGTCAGCTACCTTGACGAGGTGGTGGTGACGGCGCTGGGGATAAGCCGTGAGAAGAAGGCGCTGGGTTATGCTACGCAGGAGCTCTCGGGCAGCGATTTAAACAGGTCGCCTGCCGCGAGCATTGCCGGCAGTTTGTCGGGAAAAGTCGCCGGGTTACAAATTACGACCGCCAACACGTTGGGCGGCTCGACGAACGTCATTCTGCGCGGCTTCAAGTCGCTCACCCAGTCGAACCAGTCGCTGTTTGTGGTGGACGGAGTGCCGGTTGACAACAGCAACCAAAGCACCAACGGGCTGGACTTGGGAAATACCATCGCAGATCTTAACCCCGACGATATTGAATCCATCAACGTGCTGAAAGGGGCTGCCGCCTCGGCGCTCTATGGCTCGCGGGCGGTGAATGGGGTGATTGTGGTCAACACCAGGAAAGGCGCAAAGGATGCCGGATTGAACGTGGTGTTCAACCAAACCCTGAAAACCGGATGGATAGACCGGAGCACCTTGCCGAAATACCAAACTGAGTACGGACAGGGGCGCGATAACTTTGCCGACGCCGCCAACGGGTTTTACCATCAGCCCGCGTTTAATTCGAGCGGGAATGATGTAACCATTGTTAAAACGAATTACGACGAGGCCTGGGGTCCTGCCTACGACCCCAATACGTTGGTGTACACCTGGGAGTCGTTTACCCCGCGCAGCCCGAACTACGGAAAGGCTACCCCCTGGGTGGCGGCAAGCCATAACGATCCCACCGACTATTTTGAAACGCCGTTCAGTGCTATCACTTCGCTAATCCTGCACGGGGGCGCCGGAAAATCGACCTACAAGGCGGGATATACTTTCGACAATACGGACGGCATTACCCCCAACAGTTTTATCCGCAAACATAATATTACCCTCGGGTGGACGCAGGAATTATTAAAGAACCTCCAATTTGGCGCTTCGCTGAACTATACCGGCACGGCAGCCCGCAACCGCAATACATACGACTACCGCGCGGGAAATACCAATGTGCGGAACATCCGCCAATGGCTACCGTCGAATATCGACTACGAGGCGCAGAAAGCCGCCTACGAAAATGGCTACAATGCTTCGTGGAATATGAAGAACACCAGTTATAACATCAAGTCGGACGAGGTGGCGCCGGCGAATTATTCCAACAACCCTTACTGGAACGACTACGAAAACTATAACAACGACGGGCGGGACAGGTATTTCGGGAACATATACCTGGACTATGCAATTATTGACGGACTTCATGCCACGGTGCGGGCGTCGCGCGACGACTATACGCAGCAGTTTGAAAACAGGATTGCCGAAAACAGTATTTCCGCTTCGTGGTACTACCGTTCGAACGTCCGGTATTGGGAAAATAACTACGACTTGCTGTTCAATTACAACAAGGCGTGGGGCGCGGCGTCATTGAAAGCCCTGCTGGGCGGCACCATCCGGCAAACCCATACCGAAACGCTATCGGCAGAAACCAGCGGCGGGCTGGCTATTCCCGGGCTTTACGCGTTGTCCAATTCCAAGAGCGCCGCTGCCGCACCCAAGGAATTTGTGGGAAACAAGCAAGTGAATAGCTGGTTCGGCGAAGTAACGGTAAACTATAAAGACTTGCTGACGCTGGACGTAACGGGGCGTTTAGACCGCTCGTCCACCCTGCCGGTCGACAACAACAGTTATTTTTATCCTGCCGTGTCGGGCGGGTTTATCTTCTCATCGCTGCTGCCCGGCGTATCATGGCTGACTTACGGCAAGCTGCGGGTAAACTACGCCGAAGTGGGGAGCGATGCGCCTTATTACAGTATCCGGAATGTCTATGTAGCCGCGCTGCCTTTCGACGGGCAATATATCTATGGCGTGCCTGCCAACAACAACAACCCCGCCCTGAAGCCCGAGCGTAACAAAAGCTATGAGGTGGGTTTAGACCTGTGGCTGTTCGATCGCAGGGTAACGGTGGACGCGACCTGGTACCACTCGCGTCTCAGCGACCAGATTACGCCTGCAGCGATTTCGTCGGCTTCCGGGTATGAGTATTTCTACGTGAACGGCGGGACGATTCAAAACCGGGGCGTGGAATTGTCGCTGAACGTAACACCGGTGCGCTCCCGGCATTTTAACTACGATTTCACCCTGAACTGGAGCAAAAACAACAACGAAGTGCTTTCGCTCTATAACAACCAGCCGGCTTACACCATCGCCCAATACCATAACGGCGTGCAATTGGTGGCCGAAGCAGGAAAGCCTTACGGGATACTGCGAGGGACAGATTATGAATACCTGAACGGCCAGCGTGTAGTGGGCAGCGACGGCTTCTACAAGAAATCGGCGAATACTTCCTCCGACCTCGGAAAAGTGACGCCCGACTGGATAGGGGGCTTCGCCAGCCGGTTCCGCTATAAGGACCTTACATTCTCCTTCCTGATAGACGCCAGCAAGGGCGGGAATGTATATTCCTTAGATATTGACAACGGATCGCGGTCCGGAATACTGGAAACCACAGCCGGCGTGAACGAATTGGGAAATCCCTTGCGCAGTCCTGCCGCTAATGGCGGTGGACTCATCCTGCCGGGCGTGAAGGAAGACGGTTCGCCGAATACCACCCGCATTGACGTGGCGAATTTCAGTAAACGCTATTTCGGCTCCACCTACGGGCAAACCGCACGGGAGTATGTTTACGACGCCAGTTATGTTAAGTTGCGCGAAGTGGCATTAGCCTACAGCCTGCCCTCGAAAATATTTAGCAAGACCCGCATAATAAAAGGCGTAACGTTGTCCTTGACGGGACGCAACCTGTGGATTATCTACAAAAATCTGCCTTACGCCGACCCTGAACAGGGCGCACCTTCTACCACCCAATCGGGCACCACTACCGCCAATATTTCTTATAATCCCAATGCCTCCTTAGGCTACCAGAACGGGGTGTTCCCGTCGGTAAGGGAAATTGCTTTCAATATTAAGTTGAACTTTTAATCCGTAAATCATCATGAAAAAATTAATATATATTTTTGCCGCCGCCGCGCTCTTAAGCTTCACTGCCTGCACTGATTTTGAAGACTTGAACACCGACCCCAAATCCACGGTGGAAGTGCCCGCCAATGCGCTGTTTCTGGCAGGGGAGAAAAACTTAGCGGACGTATATACGTCTGCCAACCTGACCACCTCGCCTTTCAGGATACTGAGCCAGGTGTGGACGCAGACGTCCAACGTGGGCGAGGCGCGCTATAACTTTACGCAATACAATGCGCCGGGCGGGTGGTGGAAGACTATTTACACCAAAGCGCTGGCAAACCTGTCGGAAGCGAAACGTTTGTATGCAGAAGAAAAAACCACATCCGAAGAGGCGCGGAAAAACAAGGGACTTATCACCGATGTGCTCGAAGTGTATGCTTTCTCGTTGCTGGTAAATACCTACGGGGATATCCCCTACAGCGAAGCCCTGAACCGCAGCATCCCTTTCCCAAAGTACGACGACGCCCGCACCATAATCAATGACTTGCTTGCCCGCCTGGACGCTGCTATTGCGGGGCTTGATGTGAACGCCGCGTCGTTTGGCGCTGCCGACAAAATTTATCAGGGCGATGTGGCCAAGTGGAAAAAATTTTCCGCTTCGTTGAAGTTGAAGTTAGCGCTCCTGCTGGCTGATGCGGACGCCACCGCCGCCACCCAAAAAGCGAGCGAAGCGATTACCGCCGGCGTGTTTACTTCCAATGCCGACAATGCCAAATTCCCCTACCTGTCGAGCGCTGTGGCAAACGCCAACCCGTTGCGGCAATACCTGGTGACAGAAGAGGCCTGGTCGAAATACTTCGCGCCTGCCGAACTGTTTATTCAGACGCTTGAAGACTTGAACGACCCGCGCCTTTCCGTTTTATTTACGGAGGCTGTCGGAGGAGGATACGCCGGCGCCGGCGCCGGTGAAGCAGGTGCGTATTCCGGCCTTACCGAATACTGGACTGCTGCCAGCGCCCCCGGTGTATTGCTCGACTATGCCGAAGTAGCGTTTCTGCTTGCCGAGGCGGCGGAGCGTGGCGTTAATACCGGCGCCACAGCCGAAGCGCATTACAATAACGCCGTGACGGCTTCACTGGCCGCATTGGAGATTGATGACAGCGATATTACGACCTACCTGGCGCAATCCGAAGTAGCCTACACTACAGCTACCGGGGATTGGCGTCGGAAGATAGGCGTCCAGAAATGGCTGGCGTTTGCCAACCGCAATTGGGATGCATGGACGGAAATTCGCCGGCTCGGACATCCCAACCTGAATACGTTGAGCCCGCCGGCAGGCGCAGACGAAAGTCTCCCCCTGCGCCTGTATTATCCGCCGGAAGAACAAAATTCCAACTCCCTGCATTGGGGCGAAGCGGTGCACAAACTGCCGGGCGGGAACGATGCACTCTCGGCAAAGTTGTTCTGGCAACGTTAATTTTATCCCCTGTTCACCATGAAATCAATCTTTAAATATAGCAGCATAAGCCTCCTCCTGTGCATGGGGGCTGTGGCCATCTCTTGCAAGGAAGAACATCGTTCTACGTCTACGGCGTTGCAGCTCTCGCTCAACGAAAACCCCTTTGACGTACCCCAAAATGTGAAGGACAGTATTATTAAGGAGCTGCCCCGCATCAACCGTTATGCCGCTGCCGACGGGGAGGCGTTCATAGCGTTTGTCGCCGCCCATGAAGGCGTAGACGCCATACAGGTAATAGCCGGCGAGATTTTAGACCTGTTGGGTATCTACCTCGGAATAGACGGGGGCGGCGGCAGTGAGTTTATTTACTCCGAACCCGGATACCCCGCGCTGGTTAATGCAGCGGCAAGCGTGGGAGGAGTCATCGTCCCTGTGCCGCTAAACAGCAGGCACGAGAACGATTTGGAAGCGATAGCGGCGAAAATCAACAGCCGCACCAAAGCCATTTTTATCGTAAATCCCCACAACCCTTCGGGAACGGCACATGAGGCGCAGGCGCTGCACGATTTTATTGCGCACGTAAGCCCCCGGGCGCTGGTCATTGTGGACGAGGCCTACCTCGAATATGCCGGCAATTTTGAAGAACGCACGGCCATCCGCTCTCTCCAAAACGGGAAAAATGTGATTGTGTTCCGGACGCTGGCAAAGGTGTATGGTTTGGGAGGCCTTGCCGCAGGCTATGCCATTGCCCCGGTGGAACTGGCAAAACGGCTAAAGGAAAAAGGGCTGGGCGATACACACGCCCTGAACCGCCTGTCTATCGCTGCCGCCAAAGCCGCCCTCAGCGATCGCAACAATTTGGCGCACGTTAATAAAGTTATCACCGAAGAACGCGGTAAATGGCATACATTCCTCGACAGCTTGGGTGTGGAACACTCCGCCTCGGAAGCCAACTTCGTGTTTTTCGACCTCAAAAAGCCTTACGAAGAAGTGCGAAAAGCGTTACTGGACAAAGGGGTCGTTGTCGGGAAATCCTTCGCATCCCCTTACGATACGTGGATACGCATATCCATCGGCTTGCCCGAAGACAATGTAAAGGCGCGGTCGGCAGTGGGGGAAGTGGCAGTCGCACCGGGGTTCGATGTAAATTAACATCAAAAATTAAATTATCTTTGCATAAAATACATCAATCATGAATACGCAACATTTTCTTTGGGGAAGTTTAGCCGCTATTTTCTTTACAACGGCAAGCTGCACCGCCCCGCAGCGCCGGCTGCACGACGGCGCCTGGCGCGCCGAACTCACCGTGTCGGACGGCAGGCAGGCGCCGTTCCTGTTTGACGTGCGCCACGCGGCCACCGACACTGCCCTGCTGACGCTGATAAACGGCGAAGAGCGCGTGCCGCTCGCCGGTATTCATTACGTGGCCGACACGGTGATTATCCCCATAGCGGCTTACGATGCGGAGATACAAGCCCGCGTGTCGGGCGACTCCCTGGAGGGACGTTTCATCCGGAAATATATCGAGGACGACCCGGGCATACCGTTTAAAGCGCAACGGGGCGATGCGCCGCGCTTTGCCCCGCCGGCATCGCCCGCCACCGTTACCATTGACGGGACGTGGGACGTGCTTTTTGTTGGCGGGAAGCGCGATACGGTGCGCAACGTCGGGGTTTTTAGCACGGACGGGCAGGTTGTAACCGGCACCATCCTCGCCAATTCCGGCGACCTGCGTTTCCTTGAAGGCGCTGTAACCGGAACCGGCGTGCAGCTCTCCGCCTTTGGCGGGCTGAGTCCTTATTTGATTGAAATTGATTTTACCGGCGCCGACACATTTCAGGGAACGCTTTACACGGCGCGGGGGAAAACGGCCTTTGTGGGCAGGCGCAACAACCGTGCAGCGCTTGCCGATGTGTATGCCCTGACTAAGCTAAAGCGCGGTTTTGGGCGGTTAAGTTTTAACCTGCCCGACGCCGGGGGACGGCTTGTCTCGCTCAACGACGCACGCTATAAGGGAAAGGTGGTGGTGGTTTCTGTGCTGGGTACGTGGTGCCCCAATTGCCTTGACGAGGCGGAATACCTGGCGCAGTGGTACAGGGAAAATAAAGACCGGGGCGTGGAAATTATAGGGTTGGCCTTTGAACGCAAGGACGACGCGGCGTACGCCCATGCGGCCATCAACCGGCTGAAAGCCCAATATGGCGTGGACTACGAAATATTGTTTGCCGGCAAAGTGGGTGGCGACGCGCTGGCCAAAGTCCTCCCCGAAATCGATAAACTGTCGGGCTATCCTACTACTTTTTTCATTGACAGGAAAGGGAACGTGGCGAAAATCCACACGGGGTTCAGCGGCCCGGCTACCGGCGCTTTCTACGAAGCGTGGAAGAAGGAATTTAATGCGCTGATAGATGAATTACTTTTCATAAACACTTCCCGGAATTAGTAGTTCCGGTAATAGTTTTGAATAAATTTTGTCAAACCGTTATAAATCGGTACGGTAAACTGGACAAATAATTCTTGTGGCGGCGGCGCCGGCGAGTGTCCCGTGCGTTTGCACAAATTCCGCTCCATGTCGCTTAGCGCCCGTTCGTCGCCGTTAAACGAAGCCCAGGCGTCGCTCCATACATAAGTGCCGGGAAAGCGCTGTTGCGACAATACGGTCTTCGACGCATAATTGATAATCGAAGCCTCCAGTACGCCGCCGGATGATAACTTGACGGTGTGCGTAGTCAGCCTGGCTTTAACCGTTCCATACACGGTGTGTGTCTCGCCTTTCGAGTCCTTGTAGGTTCCCGTGGCCACGCTGTCGCGCCTTACCTCGCGCGTGTTTTTGCTTTCGCTCAGTTGCCCCACTGTAAAATCCAGGAACCGCAAACGGATGAGCTGGTCGGGTTGCAATTTGTGCATCTCGGCTTCTTCCGGCGAGAAGACCCGTATAAATTCATTCCGGACGCCGGCAGAAAAATATTCGAACACTTTGGTTTGGAAAAAATCGGCGCTTATTTTATATCGTCCCTCCACCGGCGCCTGCTCCAGCACTACTTTTAGCGTGGCTTGCCATTTCGCTTCCTGCAACTTGTCGTCCACGTCCCTGTAGCCGGGGATGAGGCTGTTTGCCTGCCGGAATTGCCGGTAAGCTTCTTTTGCCGCCTGGCGTGTGCCCGCCCGGAGATAGTTTTCGGCAATTTGGTAGCTTTCTTCGGCGGCCTTGTTACGCGCCGATTCCAGCTGTGGCGTGTAATAATCGGCGTGGGGAATAACCTGTAACCCGGCCGGGCAGCGCGACAGCTGGACGGCAATATTGTTCATCTGTTGGTACAGGTTGAAAATCGTGAGGAAGCGTTGCGGGTTCGACGGCGACGCCAGCAACCGCTCCGTTTCCCGTTGGGTATAATCCACGGCCAACGGGTAAGCCTGCGCCAGGGCGCCGGCGGCTTTGGCGTTGCCGGGCGACGAACGCAGTTTCTCTATGGCCTGCAGGCAGGCGGTGTAATAGTCGCCTTTCGACAAGGCTTTTTGTCCGGTACTTTTACAGCCTGTCAGCAACACGCCGGCGACGGCCAGGGTACTTATCACATTAAACAGTTTCATCGCTGTATCCTTACTATTGGGTTAATATATTGGGTTAATATGCCACAAAGATAGTATTTATTTTAATCTTCGCCCTAAACGCGCCGCCCAATTCATAATCTATAATTATTTTTCTTATATTTGTGGGAAAATAAGAGAAATGGACGTCGGTACGCTTCATAAAATACAGCATACGCTTGCCCGGGAGCCGGTATTGCGGGCGTGGTTATTCGGTTCCTTTGCGCGCAATGAGGAGGGACCCGAAAGCGATATCGATATTTTAGTGCAATTTATACCCGGCGCAAAGCTTAGTCTTTTTGACTATGGCGGCATTATTTATAAACTGGAAGAAAGCACGGGTTGTCGGGTAGATTTGGTACAGGAACACATGTTGAAACCCTTTGCCCGCCTTACTGTTGAACGCGAAAAGAAGTTGATATATGAGAGAAAAACCTCGTAATACAGAACGCTTGCAACATATCCATGCAGCTATTGATGATATTTTGGAATTTGTAGAAAACAAAACGTTTGCAGACTTTCAAACGAATAAGATGTTGAAACATGCTGTATATCGTAATCTTACCATTATAGGCGAAGCTGCCAATTTATTGACAAAAGAGTACAAGGATGCACATTCTTTTATTGAATGGATGAAAATTATCGGTATGCGCCATGTGCTTGTTCATGGTTATTATGAGGCTGACGACAGTATTGTTTGGCGTACCATAACTACTGATTTACCCCTGTTGCAACAGTCTATCGAATCATTATTGTAATTCCGTTCGGCGTATCAATCTTCAATTTACCTACATATAGGTAGGAATTCTTAACAAATTCATAATAAGTGATTATATGCTGAATTATGGAGAAATGCCTACCTTTGTAACGCTAAAATTGACTATGTCAGTCAAATTTTTGGAATTATGAGGACTTGTGTACTATTTGTTTTGATTTTGCTGGGCGCCGCGCCTGCAGCATTCGGACAATATACGGTATCGGGAAAAGTGATGGATGCACGCACAAAAGAACCGGTAGCGTTCGCGTCGGTGGTGTGGGGCGGCGGGGAACGCTGGGCGGCGACCAGTGAAAAGGGCGTGTTTGTGCTGAAGAATGTGCCGGCGGGCGAGGCTACGCTTACGGTAACCTCTCTGGGCTATGCGAAGCGGAAAATAAAGGTAACAGTCGACGCCGACGTCCC
>JAITIL010000098.1 GCA_031279475.1 Prevotellaceae bacterium
TTTCCGCTATCGCCTGCCGGTTGTGGGCTATCTTGACGGAATAATTACTCTCCACCGCCTGCCGGATACAGTCGTAAAGCGGCAACGGCGCCTCTCCCCGCAACGGGAACACGGAAAGGAAAAAAACAGGTAACAAATATTTCATTATGCGTTATGAGTTATAAATTATGAATTATGCTGGCGCGCCGCTGTAGAGGATAGTTGCTTTCCTTTATCAGGGATTGGGAGATTGTCATGGTTACGTCTTTATCATCCTTAAGTATTTCTTCAGGCTGTGAACTAACAATCATAACGGTTTTCCGGGCAATGCCTCGCCTGAGCATTTGCCCACCCGCGTGTTTTGAAAAGATAAAATTGTACATAACCTTTATTTCCCCACAAAGATACAAAAAAAGTGATGATGTGAAGATGTGGTGATGTGAAGATGTGGAGATGTGGAGATGTGGAGATGTGGAGATGGCTGACGCACCAGCAACTTTCAACTAAAACAATTAGCACATCTTCCCATTAGCTGCTGCGCCAGCCTAATTAGTCACATTAGCACATTTTCACATTAGCTGCTGCCTGCGCAGCCCAACTCTTAGTTCTTAACTCTTAGTTCTTAGTTCGGATTGTGCAAAGGTAGAAACAATTTTGGGAAATTGGAACTTTATCCCTGTTTTTTGCGTATCTTCGTTCCCGTGAAACATAATAATTAAGATATCATGAAAAAATTACATATCCGTCTTGCCTTTGTGCTTACGCTACTCCCGCTTGTGGCTTCGGCCTGGGGGCCTTCGGGACACCGCATTATCGGCGAAATGAGTGAAACGCTGCTGGGCGGCAAGGTCAAAAAGAAAGTCACAGCCATTTTTGGCAACTCCAGCGTGGCGATGACGTCGAACTGGGGCGACGAGGTGCGTTCCGACAGCGCCTACGATTACACCGCCACGTGGCATTACACGAACATCGACGGCGGCCTGGCGCGCGCGGCGTTTGATACAATGGCGCTGAAACAGGACAACGGGCAAAACGTGTATCGCGTGGTGGCCTTGACGGCGCACCTGAAACAGCATCCCAACGACACGGCCATGCTGAAAATGCTGGTGCACCTGACAGAAGACATGCACTGCCCCATGCACATGGGACGCGCCGCCGACCGTGGCGGGAACACAATCCACATCAAGTGGTTTGGCCGCAACACCAGCCTGCACAGCTTGTGGGACGACGGCTTGATTGATTTTCAGAAGTTGAGTTATACCGAATATGCCACGCACCTGAGGCGGGTGTATCCCCTGCGAAAAATCAAATTCGACGGGCAGCCGGCTACCATCCTCAACTGGGCGTGGGAAACCTATCAAACCACCGAAGCGCTGTATGCTTCGGCCGATGAGGTGGGCAGGCATTATGTGTATAATTTTCATCACCGGCCTGTGCTGGAGCGTAGCCTCGTGCGCGCCGCCGAGCATCTCGCCGCATTGTTGAACTACATTTATCAATAGTTATGTACGGAAAAATAAAACAACACCTGACTGCCGAGCTGTCACAGATTGAACAGGCCGGCCTTTACAAGAAAGAACGGATTATAGTTACGGCGCAACAGGCCGGCATTCGCGTCAACACCGGCCGGGAAGTGCTGAACTTCTGCGCGAACAATTACCTGGGACTGTCGAACCACCCGCGGGTGATTAAGGCGGCGCAACAGGCCATGGAGACGCACGGCTACGGCATGTCGAGCGTACGGTTTATTTGCGGCACGCAAGACGTCCACAAGGAGCTGGAAGCAGCCATTGCCCGCTATTTCAAAACGGACGACGCTATTCTCTACGCGGCTTGTTTCGACGCCAACGGCGGGGTGTTCGAGCCGCTGTTCGACGAGCAGGACGCTATCATCTCCGACGCCCTGAACCACGCTTCGATTATCGACGGCGTGCGCCTGTGCAAAGCCCAGCGCTACCGCTACGCCAACGCCGACATGACCGAACTGGAAGACTGCCTGAAAAAAGCGCAGGCGCAACGCCACCGCATTATCGTTACCGACGGCGTGTTCTCCATGGACGGCAACGTGGCGCCCATGGACAGGATTTGCGCCTTAGCCGAACAATACGACGCCCTGGTGATGGTGGACGAGTGCCACTCGGCCGGTGTAGTGGGCGCTACCGGGCGCGGCGTGAGCGAGCACTTCAACACCTACGGGAAGATTGACATTTACACCGGCACGCTGGGCAAGTCGTTTGGCGGCGCCATTGGCGGGTTTACAGCCGGGCCGAAAGAAATTGTGGCGTTGTTGCGCCAGCGTTCGCGGCCTTATTTGTTCTCCAATTCCATTCCGCCGGCAGTGGTGGGCGCAAGCCTCGAAGTGTTTAAAATGTTGGACGAAAGCGACGCGTTGCACGACAAGCAACAGGAGAACGTGCGCTACTTCCGCGAGCGGATGCTGGCGGCGGGCTTCGACATTAAACCCACGCAGAGCGCCATCTGCGCCGTGATGCTGTATGACGCCAGGCTGTCGCAGGACTTTGCGGCGCGCATGCTCGACGAGGGTATCTACGTGGTGGGCTTCTACTATCCGGTGGTGCCGAAAGACCAGGCGCGTATTCGCGTACAGCTCTCGGCGGCGCACGAAAAAGCCCACCTCGACAAGGCCATTGCGGCATTCATAAAGGTAGGAAAAGCGCTGGGGGTGATTTAAGCGTTAAGCGTTGCCAGAAAGAGGAAGCATACGGAGAGTAAAATTATAAAACGTTTACTGTTCATTAACCTGTATTTTCCGGGAATTTAATTCACCTGCTGTACGTGTACCGCGACGCCCGGACGCAACTGCATCAGCCCGGTGGTGATAACCGTGTCGCCGGCGGCAATGCCCGAGAGCACTTCAATCATCGCATCGCTGCGCACGCCGGTGTTAATAGGCGTGGTCACCGCTGTTCCGTTGCGTACCACCCACACGCTTTTCCCGTTCATTTCGGGCACCACTGCTTCGGTGGGGATTTGTATGGCGTTTTCCGACTGCGAGGTGATGAGCATCACCGATGCGAACATGCCGGGGAGCAACAGTTCGTTCGCGTTTTCATGGTGCGCCCGGAGGGCGATGGTGCGCGTTTTGGTATCAACCTTTGGGTCGACGGCATACACTTTGGCGCGGAAAGTTTGGGTGAAGCCCTCCACTTCAAAAGCCACGTTACTGCCCAGCAAAGGCAGCGACACGTACTTCTCGGGAATTGAAAACTCCACTTTCAGCGACAGGTTATCCACCAGGCGGGCTACTTTTGTGCCGGGCTGTACGAAACTGCCGTCGCTCACGTAGCGAAATCCCACCACGCCGCTGAACGACGCCCTGATTTCGGTTTTCTCAATCCGCGCCTTGTACAGGCTGATGTCGGCGGCCACCATGTTGTAGTCGGTTTGCACCTTGTCGAACGACTCGCGGCTCACCGCGTCCTTTTCCAGCAGGATGCGCTGGCGCTCCAGCTGTTCGGTGAGCAGTTTCAGTTGATATTGCGCCCGTTCCAGTTGGGCAACCAAATCGTCGTCGTTAATCTTCACCAGCAGGTCGCCTTTCTTCACATGCGACCCCTCCCGGAAGTTGATGGCAATCACCTTGCCGGCCGCTTCGCTGGTGAGGTCTACTTCCTCATTGGCTACCAGCGAGCCCACCGCATGTATGCCGTTCGACAGGTGGGACGTGTGTGCAATGTAACCATTCACGGGCAACGCCGCATTGCGGCTTGTGACGGCCTGTGGCGGTTTGGCCGTGGTATCGCTGTCGGGCGAACTTTGCAGCCACCGGGGAACAAAAATAATAATGAGCAGCAGTACCGGCAGGATACTGAAAGTAATGACTTTTGTTTTTTTACTCATGATGAAAGACGCTAAGGACGGACAAATATACAACTATTTTTTTATTACCTTTGCAGCATGATGAAATTAATTTTTGCCACGGCCAACCGGCACAAGCTGGAAGAGGTACAGGAACTTCTGGGCGGCGGCTTTGAGCTGCTTACGCCAGCCGGCCTCGGCTACACGGCCGACATCCCCGAAACCGGCGACACCCTTGAACACAACGCCCTGGAGAAAGCCCGCTTCGTGGCGGAGAAGTTTAACCTGCCGTGCTTCTCGGACGACACCGGCCTTGAGGTGGACGCGCTGCACGGCGCCCCGGGCGCTTTCTCGGCGCGCTACGCAGGCGACGCCCGCGACCCGCAAGCCAATCTCCGACTGGTGTTGCAACGTTTGGAAGGACAAACGCAGCGCTCGGCGCGGTTTCGCTGTGTGGTGGCGCTCGTCATGGCGGGCTGCGAACGCCTGTTCGAGGGAAAGGTGGAAGGTGTTATCCTGCAAGCGCCGCAGGGGGTCGGGGGATTTGGCTACGACCCGGTTTTCCGTCCCGAAGGCTACGACTGCTCGTTTGCGGAGCTCAGCATGGCGCAGAAGAACGAACTCTCGCACCGGGGGAAAGCCATCCGGCAACTCGTGGATTTCTTGCAACGGCAATGAAAAGCGGAACCAATAAACTGACGGCGGTGGTGCTGCACACCCTGAAATACAGGGACAGCAGCCTGCTGGTGCATGCCTACACCGATTTACTGGGACGTCAGGCGTATGTGGTGAACGGCGTGCGAAGCGCCAGGAACAAAGCCGGCATGGCCTGCTTCCAGCCCCTCACGCTGCTCGACGCAGTGGCTTATCACAATCCGAAATCCGAGTTGCAGCGCCTGAAAGAATACAGCCTGTTGGCGCCCCTGCAAAGCCTTTCGTTCGACATACACAAAAACGCCATAGCGCTTTTCATGGGCGAGGTGTTGTATAAAACCATCCGCGAGCACGAGCCCAACGCCGGGCTTTTCTACTTCCTGCGGGAGGCGGTGTTGGATTTGGAACGCATCCGGGAGGGGGTGGCCAACTTCCACCTTTACTTCCTGGCGCAGCTCGGCAGCTACCTCGGTTATGCGCCGGGCAACAACTACGCGCCCGAACGGCAGTTCTTCGACATCCCGTCGGGGGAATTTACGCCCATTCGCCCGAAGCACGAACTGTTCTTCGACGCCGGGCAAACCCGCCTTTTCGGCCGGTTGCTGGCTTCTTCGCCCGCAAACCTGCGCCATATCGCCCTGAACCGGGAGCAGCGCCGCCTGTTCGTGAACAACATGCTAAGCTTCTACGGTCATCACTTCGAAGCCCTTTCCCCCGTCCGCTCCTGGTCGGTACTCTCGGAGGTGTATGATTGAGGGAGAATAATGTTTTCAAATTATTTGCCTATGATTACATAACGAACAATATATTTGTGGGAAAATAATAGCAATGAAGCAACGGACATTGACACTTCTGTAGTTTAATAGATACACGTCCACCATTAGAATTTTGAAGGCATGAAACCGGAAGTAAAAAAAGAGAAAGAATTTGATACGGTAGCTTTTTTCCGCTCCGTGAAAGAAAAGATGGCAAAAGCCACTGAAGGAATGTCGCTGGGAGAAAAACGCAAATATTGGCGATTACTCCGCGAAGGAAGAATAAAATTGGCCTAAACCATGATTTTTGAATTATGTCTTCCCCGTCAGTGTTGCCCGCGTTTGGCATAGCGTCCTCGCTATCCTGCCCGGTAATAACAATTACGAATTACGATTATCATTAACCATTAATTGAGGCACACCGGCAAAACCCCATTTCCACCTAATTTATGCAACTGAACAACCTCGGAAGTTCGCTACGCATACCTCACCACCAACCTCATTACCTCATTGTTTATTTGCACAATGCTGCATAGCGATATACAACTTTCCACCTTATATCGTTTGGTTGAAACCGGTTTAGGGAAACAACTGCCGGTTTCTATTCGGTAGCGCGGCGGAGGTCCTTTTCCTTGATGCTCGCGCGCTTGTCGTAGGCCTTCTTGCCGCGCGCCAGCGCAATCACTAATTTGGCAAACCCCTTCTCGCCGATAAAAAGGCGGGTAGCCACAATGGTCAGTCCCTTTTCCCTGTGCCGGCGGAACAGCTTCTGCAACTCCTTGCGGTGCAACAACAACTTGCGGTCGCGGCGCGGGTCGTGGTTGCTGAAACCGCCCCACCCGTATTCCGCAATATGCATGTTTTTCACGTACAACTCGCCGTTCACGAAGTGGCAATACGCATCGGCCAGCGCGGCCTTCCCCGCCCGGATGGACTTGATTTCCGTCCCGCTCAACACAATGCCGGCCGTACAGGTGTCGATAAACTCATAGTCGAATGACGCCCGCTTGTTCTTGATGTCTATATTTGCTTTTGCACGTTTTGCCATAGCGGATACAAAGGTATTAATTTTCCCCGATTTTTCGTACATTTGCCACATGGACTTCGATATATTGGTTATACTGGGCCCCACGGCCGTGGGGAAAACCGCGCTGGCCGCCCGCGTGTGCGCACAAATTGGCGGGGAAGTGATTTCGGCCGACTCGCGGCAGGTGTACCGGGGCATGGACATTGGCACGGGCAAAGACCTCGCCGATTATGTGGTAGACGGCCGGCAGGTGCCCTGTCACCTGATTGACCTCGTGGACGCCGGCGCCCGCTACAACGTGGCGTTATACCAAAAGGATTTCCGGAAGGCGTATGACGACGTCCGCCGGCGCGGGAAGGTCCCGGTGTTGTGCGGCGGCTCCGGCCTGTATATTGAAGCCGTGATTAAAGGGTTTGACTTTAAATCGTCGCCGGTTGCGTACCGGTCGCCGCCGGTACTGCGCGTTCTATGCGTGGGGCTTGCGCTTCCGCGCGAACTGCGGCGCGAGCGCATCACCGCCCGCCTGCGGCAACGCCTGGATAACGGCCTGGTGGAAGAAGCCCGGCGGCTGCTCCAATCAGGCGTCACGGTAGACGACCTGCTGGCGTACGGACTGGAATATAAATACCTCGCCCTGTACCTTACCGGAAAGTTGTCGTACGACGAGATGACGGCGCAGCTCAACACGGCCATACACCAGTTTGCCAAGCGCCAGATGACCTGGTTCCGCGGCATGGAGCAGCGGCGCGGCGTGCCTATCCACTGGATTGACGCCGCACTGCCCGTAGCGGAGCTGGTGGAACAGGTGTCGGCATTGATGTGAAATTTAGTAAACACCAAATTTAAATCTTTAAATATTGGAATTTTGAAACAAAAAAACCGGTCATTTTCGTTACTTATCGTTGAAAATAAAATCTAATTTCTGACGAGAATAATATTTAAATTTGGCATCACTGCTTATGAGTGGCATATTTTCGGTAATAGCTTGTGCAATAATCATCCGGTCAACGGGGTCGCTGTGGTCTTTCATCGGCTCAAGGTCGGCGAAAGTAAGCAGGTGCTCTTTTTTGACGTAGTTAATACCAAATTGATATTCTTTTTCAATGGTATAAAAAATATCATGTGGATATTTCCATGCCGGAACAGTAATTTTTTGATATTGTAATAACATGAATATCTCTTTAATACTTTCAGAAGAAACATATATCTGATTTTCATAATCAGTTAAGATATGATGTACTTCTTTTGAAATCCGGTCATGTTCTATCACGGAAAACACAACAATATTGGTGTCGATTAAATAGCGCATATACTTATTGTAATACTGCTTCCATATCCAATATTTTACCCATACCGTTAGGATGTTTCAATAACCATTCCCCATATTTCGACAGTTTTTCAGGCTCTCCCGTCTTGTTTTTGGTGATTTTTTTGGTGGTTATTCTTGTGATTTTTTTTGTAGTTGTGGCCATAGTATTATTCATTTTTTGCAAAGGTATGTATTTTTTCAATATAAATCTTTAAATCCTGGAATTTTGAAATCTATCGCCTATAAAAAAAACCGCCCACTCTTGCGGGCGGCGGAAGACCTAATTCATTAAATCGTCTTTCATTTGCTCAATGACTTGAAATAATGGTAAAATATCGTTACTACCGGCGCCGGTGAATTCGTAGAAGAAGCAGCCGCCGATGCAAAAAACTTTTTGAATAAAGCAAAAGA
>JAITIL010000171.1 GCA_031279475.1 Prevotellaceae bacterium
CCTGCATTGAAGGACTCCATTGTGGATGTGCACTGCACCGACAACAGGGGGCGGAAGTTCATCGTGGAAATGCAAATGTACTGGACCGACAGTTTCAAGAGCCGCGTGTTGTTTAACGCTTCCAAAGCATACATCAAGCAGTTGGACAACGCTAAGGAGTACAGATTCCTGCAGCCGGTGTATGCGTTGAGCTTCGTCAATGAAACTTTTGACAGCGATCCGGCGGTGTACTACCACGACTATAAGATTGTCAATATAGAGAACAGGGAAAAACAAATTGAGGGGTTGGAATTTGTGTTCATCGAATTGCCCAAATTCCATCCCGGCAACAGGGCCGAGAGGAAGTTGTATGATTTATGGTTGACGTTCCTGACCCAAATCAATGAGGGGGAGGAGAAAGTGCCTCCGGCGCTGTTAGAGGAGGAAGTAACCAAAGAGGCGGTACAGTATTTGGAACGCAGTTCTTATAACAGGGATGAACTTGACGCCTATGACCGGTATTGGGACGTTATCCGCACCGAGCGTATGTACTATCTTGATGCTTTAGATGAAGGCCTGAAAAAAGGTATGGCAGAAGGTATAGCAGAAGGCATAGCAAAAGGCATGGCAGAAGGTATGGTAAAAGGTCGTGCAGAAGGTTTACAGGAAGGCATGCAGAAAGGCGAGGCTATTGGTTTGGAAAAAGGCTTGCGGGACGTAGTGCTTAACGCTAAGCGCAAGGGACTCTCCATAACGCAAATCCAAGACATTACCAACCTGTCCAAAGAAAAAATCGAAGAAATACTATTGCTACCGCTTTAAATCGCCCATCTTTAGCGCATTTTTTGTATTTTTCCTCTATAAATCTTGTCGGGATTTTTACCCGTCCGTGGGTAAATTAAAAAAATTTCATGTAAATTTGTAAAAATATATCGTTATGGTACGCATTATTCTTACACCGGAACATACGGATATCCGCTTGTCTATTCCGGAAACAGATACCGGCAAGCTATTGAAATTACCTTTCTTGCCTTGTTCACAATATGACATTAGTTATCCGGAACACATCGGATTTCAAATCTATTGACAATTTACGCATCTTAAATCATTGGAACTGAATTGAACTGTAATATGACCATTGAAACATACCTCAAAGAGGCCATTCGCGTGGCCGAAGAAAACATCAACAACGCCGGCGGCGGCCCTTTTGGCGCCGTGATTGTGAAAGACGGCCGGATTATTGCCAAGGCCGCCAACACGGTTACTACAACCAACGACCCCACGGCACACGCCGAAGTGAACGCTATCCGTTTAGCCTGTCAGGAATTGCACACGTTCGACCTGTCGGGCTGCACCTTGTATGCCAGTTGCGAGCCTTGCCCTATGTGCCTTTCGGCCGTCTATTGGGCGCGTATAGATCAAATATATTACGCCGGCTCCCGCTATGATGCACAAGATGCCGGCTTCGACGATTCATTTATTTATGAGGAATTGGAACGGCCAATAGCCACACGCCGCATAAAAATCATGCAACTATTGCCTGAAGAAGGAAAACTTCCATTTGAACAATGGAGAAAAAGTATAACGAAGGTTCCCTACTAAACCTTGATTTCTACTTCCACCCCGCTGGGCAGCTCTAATTTCATCAAGGCGTCAACCGTTTTAGGAGTTGAGCTGTAGATATCGAGCAACCGGCAAAACGAATTCAGTTCAAACTGCTCGCGCGCTTTTTTGTTCACGAACGTAGCACGATTTACCGTGAAAATTTTCTTGTCGGTAGGAAGCGGAATAGGCCCACTCACCACGGCGCCCGTAGATTTCACTGTTTTTACAATCTTGTCGGCCGATTTGTCAACCAGCATGTGATCGTATGATTTCAATTTAATTCTGATTTTTTGACTCATACCTGTATTCGGTTAATTCAATAAATTCGTAATAATTTCGTGTAATTCGTATTTACTCATCCAAATCTTCGTCTTTCTTCTTCCCGCCGGCCTTCTCTATGACTTCTTTGGCAAGGTTGGCCGGAAGTTCGGCGTAATGCGAAAACTCCATCGTGCTGGTGGCGCGTCCCGACGACAAGGTGCGCAACACCGTTACGTAGCCGAATTGTTCCGAAAGCGGCACTTTGGCTTTTACAATACGCGCATTGCCTTTTGAATCCATGTTCGTAATCTGCCCGCGGCGCTTGTTCAGGTCGCCAATCACATCACCCATATATTCTTCGGGCGTCACGACTTCCAGCGACATGACGGGCTCCATTAAAATCGGATGCGCTTTGGGCAAAGCATGACGAAATGCCGCACGGGCGCATATTTCGAACGACAGGGAGTCGGAGTCCACCGGGTGGAACGAACCGTCTTTCAGCACCACTTTCATAGAGGGCACCTCAAACCCGGCCAGCACGCCATTTGCCATGGCAGCCTTGAAGCCTTTTTCCACCGAAGGAATATACTCGCGAGGAATATTCCCGCCCTTCACTTCATCCACAAATTGTAATCCGGTGACGCCTTCGTCGGCCGGAGAAATATCCACAATAATGTCGGCGAATTTACCACGACCGCCCGTTTGTTTCTTGAACACTTCGCGGTGGCTTGCCGTGCCGCGAATGGCTTCCTTGTAATTCACCTGCGGCGCGCCCTGGTTAATTTCCACGCCAAATTCGCGACGAAGACGGTCTACAATAATTTCCAAGTGCAACTCGCCCATTCCGCTAATCACCGTTTGGCCGGTTTCATGGTCGCCGCGCACGGTAAAGGTAGGATCTTCTTCCGAAAGTTTTCCTAACGCGATACCTAATTTGTCGAGGTCTTTCTGTGTCTTCGGTTCCACCGCCAAGCCAATCACCGGATCGGGGAACGACATCGACTCTAATGTAATAACATGTTTTTCATCACATATCGTATCGCCGGTGCGCAGGTCTTTAAAGCCCACGGAAGCGCAAATATCGCCGGCTTCTACAAACTCAATCGGGTTTTGCTTGTTGGAATGCATCTGGTAAAGGCGCGCCACGCGCTCTTTCTTGCCCGACCGCGTGTTGTACACGTAACTGCCCGCATCCAATTTCCCCGAATAGGCGCGGACAAAAGCCAACCGTCCCACAAACGGGTCGGTGGCGATTTTAAACACCAGTCCGCAGAATGGCTCTTTAATGTCAGGCCTGCGCACTTCTTCCTTTTCCGAGTCGGGATTGATTCCCTTCACTTCCCCTTTATCCAGCGGCGACGGCAGGTAGCGCATCACCGCATCCAAGAGGAATTGTACGCCTTTATTCTTGAACGACGAGCCACAGCACGCCGGCACCACCGCCATGTCAATGGTGGCTTTGCGCAACGTTTCAATAATCTCATCTTCCGTGATGGCGTCGGGGTTGTCGAAAAATTTTTCCAGCAACGTGTCGTTGTATTCCGCGATGCCTTCTATCAATTTACCGCGCCATTCGGCCGCTTCGGCCTTCATGTTTTCGGGTATGTCTTTCTCCTGATAGTTCACCAACTCCTTACTCTCGCCATCAAAATAAATGGCTTTGTTGGCAATTAAATCTATAATCCCCTCAAATTTTTCTTCCGCACCGATGGGCAAACAAATAGGCAAAGCCTTAGCGCCCAACTTTTCTTTCATCTCTTCAATCACAGCAAGGAAGTCGGCGCCTACGCGGTCCATTTTATTGACGTATGCCAGCTTCGGCACGCGGTATTTGTCGGCTTGCCGCCACACGGTTTCCGATTGCGGCTGCACGCGGCCTACGGCGCAGAATGTGGCCACCGTGCCGTCGAGTACGCGCAATGAACGTTCTACTTCTACCGTAAAATCAACGTGCCCCGGCGTGTCGATAAGATTAATTTGATAGGTTTGCCCCCTGTAATTCCAAAAGGCGGTGGTAGCGGCAGAAGTAATGGTAATGCCGCGCTCCTGTTCCTGCACCATCCAGTCCATCGTGGCAGCGCCTTCGTGCACTTCGCCGATTTTGTGTGTCTTTCCGGTGTAATATAAAATGCGCTCCGACGTCGTTGTTTTGCCTGCGTCGATATGCGCCATAATACCGATATTTCGGGTATATTTTAAGTCTCTCGCCATGTATTCCTCCTAAAACCTAAAGTGTGCAAAAGCCTTGTTGGCTTCGGCCATTCTGTGCATTTCCTCTTTCCGTTTGAATGCACCACCTTCTTCATTGTATGCCGCCAGGATTTCGGCGCTCAGTTTCTCGGCCATTGAATGGCCACTACGCTTCCGGGCGAAAGCTATCATGTTTTTCATGCTCAATGAAATTTTCCGTTCGGGGCGCACCTCGGTAGGAACTTGGAAATTGGCGCCTCCCACGCGGCGGCTTTTCACTTCCACCTGCGGCGTAACGTTTTCAAGCGCTTTTTTCCAAACTTCGAGAGGAGCCTTGTCAGAATCTTTCACCTTCTCGCCCACTAAATTAATGGCATCATAAAAAATGCCGTAGGCAATACTCTTCTTCCCCGCTAACATCAGGTTGTTCACAAACTGCGTAACAAGCACATCAGCGTACTTGGGATCGGGAAGTAGAATCCTCTTTTTAGGCTTTGTTTTTCTCATTTGTTAATATATCTATTTAAAATTTATTGCATTATTTTCCCGCTTTCGGCCGTTTGGCGCCATACAGCGAGCGGCTTTGCTTGCGACCTTCAACCCCCGAGGTGTCGAGCGCACCGCGCAAAATGTGATAACGCACGCCGGGCAGGTCTTTCACCCGGCCGCCGCGCACGAGCACAATAGAGTGTTCCTGAAGATTATGTCCCTCACCCGGAATATACGCATTCACTTCCTTAAGGTTGGTGAGGCGCACACGGGCTACTTTACGCATGGCCGAATTGGGCTTTTTCGGGGTGGTCGTATACACACGCACACACACGCCGCGGCGCTGCGGACAGGCGTCCAAAGCGCGTGATTTGCTCTTTTCCACGATTTCTTCGCGGCCTTTACGGACAAGTTGTTGAATTGTTGGCATAATTTATTATTAATCTTTATATTACATTTTTCACGCTACACGAAGCGGGTTGCAAAGATAGTAATATTTTTTGATTTACAAACAGGTTTTTAACATTTTTTGACTGAATAATACTTTTATTTCAATTTTTCTATTAATGCTTTTTTC
This sequence comes from Prevotellaceae bacterium, assembly GCA_031279475.1. Lineage (GTDB taxonomy): Bacteria > Bacteroidota > Bacteroidia > Bacteroidales > UBA932 > JAIRLC01. The sequence continues at coordinate 5,102 of JAITIL010000171.1, forward strand.
ACCATTTCGTATGCTTTGTAAGGGCTAAAGGTCAGCGTGGGGCGAAGTAATGTTTGGGTATCATTTAAAAATGAGTCTTTTTTCATTTTTTCAGCTATATTTGCCTCGTAAATACTTTTAGAAGGAGATTCCCCATCAGAAAAAGAAATATACTGATAGTAACACTTTACCACATTGTCGGAATTGAGGCATGGGCTTTCCAATGCTTGCTGTAAATCAAACAAATCCCGGCCTTTTTTACGCTGATATAATGCGCGAAGTTTGGTTCCTGCCAATTCGTCCAATTGATAAGTTGTTACTAAGCAAACACCATTAAACCATTGACTTCTTACTTCAAACGGCTTTTTTATTAGGCCCAGGACAGAAACGTGTTCTTTGCAGTTTATTTCTATTTTCAGCCGAATAGGGCTAACAGGCGGAAAAGTCGATTCTACGCGAAAGACCATGGTGTTGTTGCTGTTCTTTTGTTTTACAACCGGACGTCCCAAAAACATCAAGGCGTCCCGTAATTTATCAAATATTATGCCAACATTTCCGGGTTGTATTTGTACCAAATCAATGTCTTCCGAGTAGCGCGATTGTGGTGATAAATACAACTTATGCAACGCCGTCCCGCCTCGAAATGCTAAATGGGTGGCAAGAAAATCATCACTGTATATCGCAACAATGGCGCGACAGATAATTAAATCCTGTTCTACTTGTTGCATGTCCACCCAGGGAACGGTATTTGTCCATTCCGTAATCGCTGTCTTCGGTATCATTCGTCAACCTCTATTTCTTCGTTAATAATTATTTTCCATTTTTTATCTACTGGATACTTAGCAAAATTTATTATAGGAGCTACTGTCAACGGATACTTCCTAAATCTTATACCTAAGCAGTTCGATTTTTGATAGAGTGTATTTGCTAAATTTTCATATCCTAACACATCAAGCAGATAGCCTAATCGCTGAATAATAGCAATGTCAAACAGCTTTATGTCTATATTTTTGAAATCAATAAATTCCGCTAATTCGTTTAAAATGGTCGCAACCCTATTGATACCCCCCACATTCTTTGCGTAAATAACTATGTCAAAAGCGGTTAATTCCGGTATAGAAATATTGATATAGCCGTTGTCAGTCATTATTTGTTTTATATATTGGGTAGGAATATTTTTCTTGGTAACGAAGTTAATCTTAGTTTCTTTTTTTATTTTATCTCGAAGAATTCCCGAATCGGTCATTACCATAAGTTCTTGCGGTTGTTGATGTGAAGCTCCTTGCAAGGCGGCGGCACTTTGCAAGGAGACATAGTAATTTTTCCCTAAAAACCGCATCAGCTGATCAATGTATTCTATGGGCGGAACAACTCCCCGTAAACCATATTTTGTCAGGACAACCATAAAAAAACTTCGCCAAACGGATTGCACTTTCTTTTTCAATGCAAGTCTATAAAGCATATTATTGATATTCAGGTTGGTCATATTTGGAAATTGACGAATAACCTCTTCTTTTGAAAAGGTGACTTTTCCACGTTTTGGTAAATCCTCTACCCACCTGCTTATTTTATTATATTCATCCATGCACCATATTACTTCAGATCTGCAAAAATAATCATTTTTTGGTTATTTTTGCAGATTTGCGGTAAAAATTGACTACTCGAAATTTTTTCGTATTTTTGTGACTTACCTTTTAACGCAACACGTACATGACAACTGCTCCCGACGCCTCTCACTTCATAGCCCTCGAAGACCGCTACGGCGCACACAACTATTACCCCCTGCCGGTGGCGCTGGCGCGGGGACAGGGCGCTTTCGTGTGGGACGTGCAGGGGAAACGTTATTTTGATTTCCTCTCGGCCTACTCTGCGGTGAACCAAGGGCACTGTCACCCGAAAATAGTGGCGGCGCTGGTGGAACAGGCAAGCAAGCTCACCCTCACCTCACGAGCGTTCTACAACGATTGTTTAGGCCCGTATGAGCAAGCCATTACCAACTATTTTAAGTACGACAAAGTATTACCAATGAACACCGGCGCCGAAGCTGTGGAAACAGCGCTTAAACTCGCCCGCCGGTGGGGCTATGTGAAGAAAGGTATCCCCGACAACGAGGCCCTGGTTGTGGTCTGTGACGGCAACTTCCACGGCCGCACCATCAGCATTGTGTCCATGTCGTCCGACCCCGACGCCTACAACCAATTTGGCCCTTACACGCCCGGATTTCTCAAAATACCGTACAATGACGTGGCTGCCCTTGAAAGCACACTGGCCGCGCACGGTAAAAACATAGCGGCGTTTCTCGTAGAGCCCATACAGGGCGAAGCCGGCGTGTTTGTGCCCGACGAGGGTTACCTCAAAAAATGTTTCGACCTCTGCAAGCAGCACCGCGTACTGTTCATCGCCGACGAAATACAAACCGGCATGGCCCGCACCGGAAAACCGCTTTGCTGCGACCACGAGGGGGTGCGCCCCGATATGGTGTTGCTGGGGAAAGCGTTGTCGGGCGGCCTGTTGCCCATTTCCGCCGTGCTGGCCGACGACGACGTGATGCTCACCCTCAAACCCGGCGAGCACGGCTCCACGTTCGGCGGATTTCCGCTCGCCTGTAAGGTAGCCATGGCGGCGCTCGAGGTGGTGAACGAGGAAAATCTCGCCGAACGCGCCCTGTATCTGGGCGAAATTTTACGCACCGGATTGAAAAAAATCAAATCCGACCGGATCGCGCTTGTGCGCGGCAAAGGTTTGCTCAACGCCATAGTCATTGCGCCGAAAAACGGCGTCGAAGCCTGGGATATATGCCTTCGCATGGCCGGAAACGGGCTACTCGCCAAGCCCACACACCAGCATATCATCCGGCTTGCGCCGCCGCTCATCATTGCCGAAGACGATTTGCGCGAGGCTATTTCAATCATTGAAAAAAGCATAATATCATTGTAATGGCCGCCTCACATCTCCTTATGATACGCCCCGCCGCTTTCGGTTACAACCCCGAAACAGCGGTGAATAATGCCTTTCAGCAGGCCGGCAACCATGCCGGCATATCGGAAAAAGCACAGCAGGAATTTGATGCGTTTGTTGATTTGTTAGACGAAAACGACATCGACGTAACGGTGGTACACGACACGCCGGAGCCCCACACCCCCGACGCCATTTTCCCCAACAACTGGTTTTCGACCCACGCCGACGGCACGCTGTGCCTCTTTCCGATGTTTGCCGAAAACCGCCGCCTCGAACGCAAACAAGCCGTACTCGACACCCTGAAAAATAAATTTGACGTAAAACACATTGTCGATTTTACGGCTTACGAAACACAACAAAAATTCCTCGAAGGCACCGGCAGCATGGTGTTAGACCGCGAAAACCACATTGCCTACGCGTGCCTTTCCCCGCGCACCGACAAGCAGGTTTTGCTTGATTTCTGCAAAAAATTAGGCCATGCGCCTTGTTGTTTTAACGCCACCGATAAAAACGGAACGGCTATTTACCACACCAATGTAATGATGTGCATAGGTGAACAGGACGCGATTGTCTGTCTTGAAAGCATCACAGACGACGAACAGCGCAACGCGTTGGCGGAAACGCTCGAAAACACCGGGAAAACAATCATTCCCATCACCATCCAACAGGTACAACACTTTGTGGGGAACATGCTCGAAGTGAAAAACCTGTACCATAAAAATTTCCTCATCCTGTCGCAAACGGCATACCGCGCGCTCACGCCGGAACAAACGGCCAAGCTGCAACTAAACAACAAAATCTTATTGCATCCGGATTTACACACCATCGAAACGCATGGCGGTGGCAGCGCACGATGTATGCTGGCCGAAATATTTCTTGACAGGTCACGCTGAAGACTTTTATTTATTATACAAATTGTATAATACTTTTTGTATAATTTGTTTTGTATAATACATTTTGTATATTTGCAACAGAAAAATAAGGCAAAGAGACAATGAAAAAAGCGTTTAATCCCTTTTCTTTAAACACTTATGTGTCTAAAGAATTATTTTGTGACCGTGAAGAAGAGCTGAAAACCTTATGCTCCGGCTGTCAAAATGGAATAAATATGACCCTTATTTCGCATCGAAGAATGGGAAAAACAGGATTAATTTATCGTTTTTTTGACGAAATTGATTCGCAAAAAAAGAAAGATATGCCAATTACATTGTATGTAGACATTTATGCGACACAAAATTTAAAAGAATTTACGCAGCAATGCGCCGAAGTTATTTTTAAAAAATTATCGAATAAAAATGGCCTTGGCAAGCGATTTCTAAAAGTACTTAAAGGGATGCATGCGGTTTTTTCATACAACACATTAACCGGCGAGCCAAAATTAAGTTTTGAATATCAAGAACCTGCGGCATACGAATATTCTTTACAAACATTATTTCAATTTTTAGAATCACAGAAAACGCCCGTTATTGTCGCCATAGATGAGTTTCAACAAGTTTCGGCGTATCCCGAAAAAAACACGGAAGCGCTGTTGCGAACGATGATCCAATTCATGCAAAATGTCAATTTTATTTTTAGTGGAAGTAACCGGCGTTTGATGTCTGAAATATTTTCGAATGCGGCGCGACCGTTTTTTTCAAGCACGCAATTTTTATTTTTGGATACGATCCCAACCGCATCATATCAATCATTTATTATCGAAAAATTCGCTGAACAAAAAAGGACAATTTCTGCCGAAGCTGTTGATTTTATATTATCCTGGACATTCGCACATACTTACTACGTACAGGCTGTGTGTAACCGGATTTTTGCCGAAAATATAACAAAAATAGACCTGACGGCAACCAAGCAAATATGTTACGAAATTTTGAAAACACAGGAACCGATATTTATGCAATACCGGAATTTGCTTACGCCCGCCCAGTGGGAATTGCTCAAAGCCATTGCAAAAGAGAAACAGGTAACCCAGCCGACCAGCGGAAAATTTACCAAAAAATACGGATTTACTGCATCAAATGTGCAACGAATATTGCCGGTTTTATTAGAAAAAGAAATGGCGTTGGCGATGCCGACTGTCACCGAAACCACATACCGCGTATATAATTGCTTTATGGGGCACTGGCTCGCAGAATTGTAGTACCTTTGCAAACAGATTAAACAACTTTCATGACTTCGATTGTCCAAATTGACGATAAGCTCATCAGCGCCGATGTGTTTGAAAAGCGCTTCGCCTGCGATATTGCGCAATGTGCCGGTATTTGTTGCGTGCTGGGCGACAGCGGTGCGCCGCTGGAAAAAAAAGAAAAGCGCATCCTGCAACGCGAATATGCACATTTCGTCGCTTACATGAAGCCCGAAGGCCGCAAAGCGGTGGAACAGCAAGGCCACACGGTGATTGACCTCGACGGCGACCTCGTCACGCCACTCATCAACGGCGCGGCGTGCGCCTACTCGAATACGGCCGCCGACGGCACGTGCTACTGCGCTATTGAACGCGCCTTCCTCGACGGGAAAACAACATTCCGCAAACCTATTTCATGCTACCTCTACCCTATTCGCATTAAACAAGTGGGTGAATTTACCTGCCTCAATTACGACGTATGGAGCGCCTGCGATTGTGCGCGCACAAAAGGCGCAACAGAAAATATGCCGGTGTTCCGTTTCTTGAAACAGCCTATCATCGCCCGTTTCGGACAAGCGTTTTACGAGAAAATGGAAAAAACAAACAACAGAACATAGACTTTTAGACGATAGACAAAATAATATGTTCACCGACTAAGAAATATAACACAATTTAACAATTTTATATTTGGATTTCTAAAAATTGTATTTACATTTGCCACCGAAAAGGCAATTCGTTCTTTTTATTACTTGTTGGCGCTCACTTTGGAGTACTCTAAATTAAGAAACCTGCGAAATTTCTAAAAAATAGACAGAGGAATGAGGTTAGCGCCCACACGTTTCTTTTTCAATCCAATTTACTATATTGATAGAAAAACAGGTGTGGGCCTAATTTATTTGTCTATTTGGTTCCGCAGGACCTCTTAATTTAAATAAATTATCTACAGGCTCGCGCTACCCTTATTTTAGTGATTAAGTGACTAAGCGATTAAGTGATTAGGAAGGTAGTTGTATTTTCTTAATCTCCTAATCACTTAATTCCTTAATCTCTTAATTACTTTCAGTGTGTGTTGCAATGTGTATTTG
>JAITIL010000031.1 GCA_031279475.1 Prevotellaceae bacterium
CCCAACATCCAACGCGGCCTACAGGCGGAAGACGCCCCCTACTCGTTCTCGAGAAAATAAACGACAAGCAATTGATTATTTTGAAACGGACTATCAACTAAATTAGTCACATTAGCACATCCTATTCCCCCACTTCGCGGTAGTCCTGGCCGTCGATATAGTAGGTGGCGTAGTAGTCTTTCCCGTGGTCTTTCATCCACGTGCGCATCCGCCGCACGTTGGCGGTTTCGGCGTTACACATTTCTTCCGAGCCGTCGTTTTTCACACGTTTTTCATCAATGGCCTTTTGCAGGTTGTCGATGTCGGCGGGGGTATAGCGGCGTTCGCGCAGGATGCCCTCCACATCAATGGCAGAACCGATAAGCTCGCGGTTGAAGCCGCCTATTTTTCCTTTGGCCTCCACCCGTATCGAAACCTCTTTGTTCTCGTTGACGATGAAACACCGGCGTCCCGAGTGCTTACAGGTGTGGGTGACATGGCCGGTAACCCGCACCGGCTGGTCTACGAATTGCTCCGCCTGCGACAACAGGCTGTCGATGGTGAAAACAGGCAATGCCGACGCCAGCGTTTCCGTACCGGCGTTAGCGGCGGTTTGATTTTTCGAGCCGCTGTTGTTACAAGCCGCCAGCGCAAAAATCACAAGGCATAATAAAAGATTTTTTTTCATGATTGTATTTATTTAATGATTAAACTCGCAATAAGTCCGGGGATACCGAACAGGATGATGACAAAAGCATTGGCAAGGCGCACCGGTATTTTCCGCTTCGCGCCCCTGCGCCCAACGGTAAACAGGTAGGCGAAGAATAGCAGGTGGCTGATGAAAAGCGCCCAGCCGAAGTTAATTTTCAATTCGGGCATGATGAAGTCGGAATATTTGTTGGAGAAGCCGACATACACGGGAAAGAGCCAGGAGGCGGCGGCGTGCCACTTATTTTCTTTCGCCATTATCGTACAGGGGGCGTCGTGCTGTTTCAATGTGGCGGCGTTGAGCACGTAGCTGGTGTTGCTTTCGGGGGTGCTCACGCCCACAATCCAGTACAGCACGTTTCCGAGCAACATCACCGAATGGGTGTGGATGTCGATGGGCGGAATGTCGAACCTGGTGAGGCTGTAACCGTCGGTGTTGAGGGTGTAGAGGTCGCCGCGCCTGCCCACAATAAAGCCGTAAATGCGCTTGTCGGCCACTTCCGATATGCCGAAATGGGCGATGTCGACCGTGTTGCCCGCGCCGGTATTGCGCACATACGGGCGGCCGTTCACCATCTTCACATGAAAGAGCGCGCCGTTTTTATCGAGCGCGAAGTAGCCCTCGTCATAGGGTTTCCTGGCAGAGAGGTTGCCCCACACCCGTTGGGCGGGAAAGGCAAAGCCCTCTTTTTCCAATTTGGCCTGAAACCGGCTGCTCTTTTCTTCATTTACCGTGTTGGTGAACTTGTCGATAAATTCAATGCGGCCGGCAAGGCGGAACACGTCGTTGGGCGACTCAATGGTGGCGCGCCCCGACATGGACTCGTACATGATGTACAGAGGCATCGCCGGCTGGTGGATGTACAGCGGGTTGTAGCGCCACGTCAGCGTTTTGGAGCGCAGCACGTGCGGCTCCATCGCTATGCCGAAAAGGGAGTCGGGCATGGTGTTGGTGAGCATCAGTTGCCGGTAGCTCAGCAACGGCGTAAGCGAGTCGTACTGTTCCCGCGTGTAGCGGTTGCCTTCCGTGTCTTTGTGGGTTAATTTATTGTCTGCTGACGATTCCCTGATGATGAAGCGTTGCAGGATAGAACTGTAATATACGAACGGGTATCCGGGCGAGGTGGCGGTGGCCTTGCGCACAAGGACAGCCACGCCCCACGACAGCGCTAAGGACGACACCACAAGCAGAATAATTGTATACAGGTTTTTATATTTCATAATTTTTATTTTGTACTGTTATTGTTCGCCGTCTTTAAACCGTATGAGCGAGTAAAACGAAAAGGTGACGCTCAGCGCTGTCAGCGCCAACAGGCAGGGAAAGAACGGCGCGTAGGCGCCGGGAATGGCGTCGAAATAGAATAGCGCCAACAGGCCGCAGGCAATCAAGGCGTCGAACACGCGCTGCCGCCACACGGGCTCCAGGCATACCCACACCGAAAGCAGATAGGCCGCAATGCCGCCCCACAGCCATGGCGCAACGGCCGCCAGGTTCCACTGCACTATCTCGGCGGGAAAGTAGCCGCTTAAGCCAATGGCTATGGCGAAGTATGACGTTAAGAATATCACGGCAAGGCTGAATATGCCGAACGACAGCATGGCCAGCATTATTTTATATTCCGGCAGCGGCAGGTGCAGCGTTAGTTTCAGCCGCTTGTTAATCATCTCGGGCGCATACTGCACCACTGCCAGCAACACGCCGGCAAGTAAAGGCAGGAACTTGGCGTAATCAAAATACGTTATGCCTTTCTGCACAATGTTCTCCCACAGCATGCCTGCGCCCAGTACACGCAGTTCGGTGGAGATGGAAATAAACGAATACGCCAGCACGCCGGCAAATATGAGCAGGATTATGAGCAGCGCCCACCGCGACTTTATCCACTCCTTGAAGAAGAGTTGAAAGTTGAAAGTTGAGAGTTGAAAGTTATTTTTTGCAGTCATAGTTTCGTTTGCTTCTTTGAGCGCAACATTCGTTTTATTAATAAAATCAGCTTTGGATTGAGCATGTTCAGCCTCACTGAGCAATGCCCCTATAGAAGTCCCGCTTCGCAGCACTTGCTTCGACAGCACAAATTCGCGCTGCTCCCGATTTAAGAATTGATATGTCTTAACTATTCGCAACGCAAAAGCATAAGACTTATCCCTT
>JAITIL010000110.1 GCA_031279475.1 Prevotellaceae bacterium
TTAAAAAATGTTTGAAAAATGTAGAAAAATTATCATCGCGCGATGGTATTTTTTCAATTCTGTTCTTTTTTTGAATAAATATGTAGGAAAAGGCGTTATTTTTCTGCCTTGAAAAAGAAGGGAAAAGGTCTTTTTAATCTTTGCAAGTAAATAATTATTACAATCTTGCTAAAATAAAGCGGTTGTAAAGAAGGCAAAAATAAGAAAAATTTAATATTACAATTATGTGAATATATTGTTTCTTTGATTTCTTTTTCATATTTTTGCAATCGAATTTAAACATTTTTTTATACAAATACGACACGGGGATTAAGGAAAGACAATAACAACACTAATAATAAAATCTATTTACTAACAAAAAAAACTTATGCTATGAAACAAATCAAATTACTTTTTGTTTGCTTGCTGATAGGTGGTTTTAGCGCTTTGTGGGCGCAAACCGGGCAGGTGAGCGGTGTGGTTACGGAAAACGGGCAGCCTTTGGCAGGCGCTTCTGTGGTGGTAAAAGGCTCTACGGCGGCAGTGCTTACAGACGCCGATGGCCGCTATACGATTTCCGTACCGGAAAATGCAACCCTTGTATTTTCATTTGTAGGAATGAAAACACAGGAAGTAGAAGTCGGCGCGCGTTCGGTTATTAACGTAACGCTGGAAACTGAGGCTACGCAGCTGGAAGATGTGGTAGTCGTGGCTTACGGTACACAAAAGCGCAGTACCATTGTCGGGGCTGTTAAATCCATAGAAGGCGAATCAATAGCGGCTATTTCTACGTCCAATATAACGAATGCATTGCAAGGCACTTCTGCCGGCGTGCAGGTAGTGAACAATAGCGGACAGCCGGGAACGGGCGCCACTATCCGTATTCGCGGCGTGGGGTCTATCAATGGCGGTACGGCGCCCTTGTATATTGTAGATGGCGCGCCTTATGAAGAAAGTATAATGAACCTTTTAAACCCGCAAGACATTGCGTCGATTACCCTGCTAAAAGATGCTTCGGCAACGGCTATTTACGGGGCGCGGGGCGCTAACGGGGTAGTGCTTATTACTACCAAAGGCGGAAACGGGAGCGGCAAAATTTCGGTTAACCTGGAAGCCAAATGGGGCAATTCGAGACGCGGGGTGCCTAACTATAATGTGATGACCGACCCGGCGATGTATTACGAAACTGCCTATAAAGCATTGTACAATTCCCAAATTTACGCCGGGCTGTCGCCTGGCGACGCCTATACTTTCGCTGACAAGAATTTCCTGTTACAAAACGGCGTGGGCTATCAAATCTACACGGTGCCCGCCGGACAACGCATTATCGGCACAAACTTTAAATTGAACCCTAACGCTACGTTGGGTTATACCGATGGCAATTACTATTATCTTCCCGATAACTGGGAAAAGGAAACATTGAAAACCGGCAATTTACGCCAAGAATACAATTTGTCGGTACAAGGCGGCAGCAAAGAAGTGCAGTTCTTCCTTTCGGCAGGGTATTTGGACGATCCCGGTCTGATTAACGGCTCCGGGTTTGAACGTTACACCATTCGTGGAAAAATTGACGCCCAAGCTAAAAAATGGTTGAAACTCGGCGCAGCATTTGCGTATGCCAACTCCAACTACCAAAATCCCGGCTATCAAACCTCTTGGGGAAGTACAGGTAATGTGTTTTCCAACGCCAACCTGATGGCGCCGATTTATCCGTTCTATGTGCGCAATGCCGACGGTTCATTGCAAACCGACAGCCGCGGATACCAGGTTTACGATACCGGCACCAATACTAAGTTTACACGTCCCGGTTCGGCTCCACAAGGCAACCATGCCATCAACTTGCTGCTGGATGACAATAACGCTGTTACCGACCATTTCAATGGAAACATTTACCTGACGTTTACGCCGATAGAAGGATTATCGTTCACTGCACGGGTTTCGCCCGAAGCGACAAACGAGCGCGCTAATAGCCTCAGCAACCCGTTTTACGGAAGCGTTAACGAACAAGGAGCGGTAGCTGTTGAACATGCCCGTTTATTTACGTTAAACCAACAGTATTTAGCCAATTATAAAACGACGTTTGCCGATAAACATAAAATTGAAGTGCTGGCTGGCTACGAGTCGTTTACATTGGTTAAACAAGATTTATACGCTACCAACGACCATTTGTATAGCCCGTTTATCGGGGAACTGGGCAATGCTTTCGGCACACAGCCCGTCAGCGCCAAAGCCACTTCGTACGCCGAAAATTTTGCTACTGCCGGTTATTTCGGACGCTTGCAATATGACCTTTTAGACCGTTACTTCTTTAATGTAACCGCCCGCTATGAAGGCTCGTCGCGTTTTGCTCCCGACAAACGGTGGGGCGCTTTTGCCAGTATCGGCGCCGGTTGGTTAATCACTAATGAGAATTTCATGGACGCCACAAAGAACTGGCTCGAAGAATTGAAATTCAAAATCAGTTACGGGACACAAGGCAACGACCAGTTGCGCAACTATTATGCCTACCGCGATATGTACACCATTTCGTATAACAGCGATACCGGCGAATACACCAAAGTGCTTTATCAAAAAGGAAATCCCGACTTAACGTGGGAAGCGCAAAAATTATTTAACACCGGCATTGAGTTTTCCCTCTTTGAAGGTAAATTAAGTGGTAGCGTAGATTACTTTAGCCGTTTAAATTCCGATATGCTGTTCAATTTGCCGATGCCGCCCAGCGCCGGATATGCTACGGAACCTAAAAATATCGGTTCGGTATTAAACACCGGTTTTGAAATTGATTTAAATGCCGAAATAATAGAAACCAAAGATATCAAATGGACGGTTTTTGCCAATGCTACGCATATCAACAGCAAAATCATTGAATTGCCCGATAATTATAAGCCAACGGACACCGACCCGTTGGGCGGTATCAAAGGGACTACTTCTATTTATAAGGAAGGCGGTTCGCTCAACCAGTTATATACGGTAGAATATGCAGGCGTTGATCCGGTAACCGGCGAAGCGCTCTATTATGTTGACCCGGGAAAAGACGACCGCTCCACAACGGCAAATTATGCCGACGCCAAACAAACCGATTTGGGCGATATCAGTGTGAAATGGTATGGCGGGTTCGGCACTTCCTTCGAAGCCTTCGGGTTTGATTTGGGCGTGCAATTTGCCTATCAACTGGGCGGAAAAGCCTACGACGGCACCTATCAGGAATTGATGCACACCGGGAATCAACTCGGACGGAACTGGCACATGGATATTTTGGACGCATGGACGCCTGAAAATACCAACACCAGCATCCCCCGCATTAACGCTACCGACGACCACGACCAGAAGCCTTCCGACCGCTGGATTGTAAGCTCCAATTATTTAAGTTTGAATAATATAACACTTGGATACACCTTGCCTTTCAAACTGACAAATAAACTGCAAATAAGCAAACTGCGGATATATGTTTCCGCTGATAACCTGGCGTTGTTCTCTGCCCGTAAAGGCTATGACCCCCGCCAGATACAAAATGCTATAGCCAGAGGCGTGGCTCTTTCTACCTCGTCGGGTAATTTCCTGTACAGCCAGATGAAGGTGGTATCAGGAGGCATTTCCATTACATTTTAATTAGTAATCATTCATAAATAAAGAATTGAATTATGAAAACAAGAAGTTTTATATCAATAATAACGATAGCCGTATGGGCAATGCTCTTTGTTCCTTCTTGCCAGGACATCGAACGGCACTATGAAGGAAGAACAGTTGATAATGAGCAGGTTGAAGAAGCGGTAGAGGCGTTGCCAGAACGAATTAACGCCGCAGTGAGCGGCATGTACGCCCTTTTAGGTAAACCGTACGGTTTTTTCGGTACATCATCGAGTCGCGCCGACGACTTCGGCTATCCCTGTGCGGCATTAGGACAGGATATGAACAGTGGCGATATGGTCAATATCGTTTCGGATTATGACTGGTTTTCACCGGCGCTCGAATGGTCAGACCGTACGCCTACTTATGCCAATCCCCAATTACGCCTGGGTTTGTTCTACAGGGTGCTGTATGCCACCAAAGAGGTGTTAAGCGCCATTCCCGACGATACCGACAATGCCGAACTGAAAGCGAAACGCGGGCAGGCAAAAGCTTTGCGGGCATTCTCTTACTTATCGCTGGCTCCTTATTTCCAGTTTAAATACAAGGGAAATGAAGACCAGCCGTCAGTTCCGCTGATTAAGGAAGATACAGACCCCCGGAACAACCCGCGCGCTCCTTTAAATGAACTGTATGAAAATATCATTACCGACCTCACCGACGCCATTGCCGACCTGAATGGCTATGAACGTTCCAATAAAAGCATCATTGACCAACAGGTGGCTTACGGTTTGCGCGCCAGAGCCTACCTCTACATGGAAGAATGGTCTAACGCCGCCAGTGACGCCCAGGCAGCATTGCAGGGATACACACCCTATGCAATAAGCGAACTTACCGCCCCCGGCTTCAATAATGCGAACGACCATAACTGGATTTGGGCATTGCTCCTGCCGTCCGACGTAATGACTAACAGATTGGCGTCGTGGCCTTCGCAGTTGGGTTCTTTCTCGGGTAATGCATACGTTCCCTATGCAGGCGTTTACAGAAGCATCAATGAACTGCTGTGGAAAAAAATCCCGGCAACCGACGTGCGCAAAAAATGGTGGCTTGATGAAAACAAAAAGTCGGACTACCTTACCGGGCTTACATGGAGGGATGAAGCGGGAGGCACTATTTATACAGGGAATGACATTCCGGGCGCTACCATTGCGGACGTCAAGCAACCTATGGATAAATATGCCAACGTGAAGTTCGGGCAGCGCGCCGGGATAGGCTCCCCTTATAATGAAGGCGACTGGTGCATGATGCGCGCAGAAGAAATGATATTGATACAGGCTGAAGCAACCGCGAAAGCCGGAAATTTGAACAGCGGCAAACAGCTATTGGAAAACTTCGTGAAAACGAACCGGGATCCGGCGTATGTAAGCATAGCTTCTTCGGTAGAAACTTTCAGCGACGAAGTATGGTTGCAGCGCCGTATCGAACTTTGGGGCGAAGGCTTTGCTATGGCTGATGTAATGCGCTTAGGCAAAAACGTAGTGCGTTACCATCCCAACGACAGTGATACCAATGTGCCGGAAGCCTACCGGTTCAACATTTCAGCGAGCGATCCCTGGATGCTCTTGCGTTTTGTGCTAGCCGAAACAACCAACAATCCCGCTGTGGTAAACAACACAGGAGGAACCCAGCCCAAACAGGGCGATGGAGCCAGCCTTCTTGACGGTGTTACCGATTAACTTATTTATTTAATTCTAAAAACAGGAAAAACATGAAAAATATGAAAAACATAATTAAAACAGGCATAATCCTTTTGACGATTGCCGCTATGAATGTTTTTATTGCATGCGAAAAAGAAGTTGTTCGCGACCCTTCCCCTGAGGCTAATCCGAACAGTAACCGCGTGTATTTTAATGATATAGTAAAGAGTGTAGTACTTGGAATAGAAGAGAATTCATATCCCATTACCATTGCCCGCAAAGATTCGAACAACGCCCTGACCGTTGCGCTTACCATCAGTGGGGACAAAGCATTTTCGATACCCCCAAGTGTTTCATTTAACGCCGGCGAGAGCAGTACGACATTTACCCTGTCCATCGGCGATATAGAACTGCTGAAAAACTACCAGGTAACACTGGGTATTGACGAAAACCAGATAAATCCGTACGACAGCACAGCGCCGGTATATTCATTGAACATACAGAAAGAAGACTTTGCCCCTTATGCTGAGGGTACTTATACCAGTGTCTTTTTTGGAGCATACTGGACGGCTTTACTGGAATACTCTCCTGCCACTGATTTATACCGTTTTACTGACTGCTGGATGCCCGGTTACAATGTGTTGTTCAAATGGAAAGGAACAGCAGTTACCATGCAAGGTACTAAAAACAGTTCGGGTTCATACATATATCTGCCAACAGGATATATACATCCGAGTAATGGAATGATTTATGCTTATTATTCGCAGGCAAATATCAATTACTACGATGAAGCGGCAAAAACATTTACATTCCCGATTACATGGGTAGTAGCAGCAGGTAGTTTTGGTGAAGTTTCAGACACATTTAAAATCGAAACGGTATATTAACCCCATTGGGAAGGGTTTTAATAATGCACACACAACCACTGAATGGCCCAATCGCTCAAAAAAGCCCGGTACTTTTGCCGAAAATCCCGGAAAGCTTCCCGCACATCCCCGGACTTTGTCCGAGAGACGCGGGACTTTCCCGTACAGCCCGGTACTTTCGGCGGACGTTCCGGTACTTTTGTCCGGCTTTCCGAATCTTTGGATGTACTTCCCGGGGTTTTGACCGGGAAACGCCAGGCTTTTTACAAAAGTCCCGGGCTTTTTTGACGCCATTTGGCGGTTATTAACTTACTAACAATATTAAAAACAAAAAGTTATGTCAAAAACATTTCCAGTAAAAGACGCGGACTTTATGTCATTTGCCCTCAATGTCGACGGGCAGTGCACCGCGCACGAGAACGACTGGGGACTGTCCCCCAGTATGGTAACAAAATTGCACACCCTCACCACCGCTGCAAACAATGCCTTTGAAAAAAACAATAACCCGGAAACTAAAAACCGGCGCACGGCGGCGAGCAAGCAAGTACACTTCGGGGAATTGAAACCTTGCCTGAGCATCATGATAAAGATGCTTGAAGTGAACGATGCGGTAACCGAAGAAGACCTCCGGGCCATGGGGCTTCCCTCACGCGAACACCACTACCACGAGCCGCTGCCCGTGCCAACGGAAGCCACAGAAACAAGCATTGCCGTAGGCCAGCATCACGATGTAACGGTATATGTAAGCACCCCGCAGCACGGGCAGCCAACCGAGTTCCTGCAAAGCAATAACTACTATGGCTTCGTGGTACGCTACCGCAAAGAAGAACAAACCGAATGGCACGAAGAACATTCCACCCGCCTGCACCTCACCCACTACTTCGAGGACGAAGACAAGGGCAAACACCTCAAAATAGTAACCGCCTGGATCAACCCCCGCATTCAGCACGGTCCCTGGAGCGATGAAATAGAGGTGCTGATAAATTAAGAGTTGAAAGTTGAAAGTTGAAAAGTTGAAAGTTGAAAACAGGCTATCGCCGGCAACTTTCAACTGCGCCGTTCACCGCCCGTAGCGCAAGGTGAGTTAAGAACTAAGAGTTAAGAACTAAGAGTTAAGAACTAAGTGTCCCGTCCTGAAAAAAGTTGACAGGTTACTAATGATTTTTATTGGTTAATTTTTTATTCATTTTTATTGATTGTTTTCTTGGCGTGCCTCCTGACTTCGACAATGCGTTACCCTAAAAATTATTCCAAAAATTTTGGTCAAACAACTGCGCAATTGATTTTTGTTTTGGCGGGTTTTGGTACGGTACAGCGCATGTTTTCAGGGTGTTA
>JAITIL010000151.1 GCA_031279475.1 Prevotellaceae bacterium
TCACGGCCCAATCAAATGAGAGTAGTGTTCGGTTTTTCATACGAATCAAATGAATATTTGTACAAAAGTAATGAAAAATACATTACCGGCAAAATCTGATTGTTAACCACTCACGGAAAGGCAATCGTGCAGGGCTGGATTAGGACCTGATTTTTTTTATACGTTTGCCCTGGTGTTTTTTACCCTCCTGTGGGAAAAATGAAATTTTTCAGCTATCTTTGCAATTTCTTTCTTTTCCTGATAATTCTAATATTAATTTATATGCAAACAATCGATAGTTATAATTTCAACGGCAAGCGCGCTATTATCCGGGTGGACTTTAACGTGCCGCTCAACGACCAGTTCCAGATTACCGATGACACCCGCATCCGTGCGGCCATTCCAACCATCAAAAAAGTGCTGGCCGGCGGCGGAGCGGCCATTATCATGTCGCACCTCGGCCGCCCCAAAGGCCCTGCCGGCAAGTATTCCCTGAAACATATCCTCAAAGCGGTGGAAGACAAATTGGGCGTTCCCGTGAAGTTTGCGCCCGACTGTATGGGCGAAGAAGCCCGCGCCCTCTCGAAAGACCTGAAACCCGGTGAAGTGCTGCTACTGGAAAATCTTCGTTTTTATGCCGAAGAGGAAGGAAAACCCCGCGACCTGCCCGAAGATGCAAGTGATGAAGAGAAGAAAGCTGCCAAAGCCGCGTTGAAAATCAAACAGGCAGCCTTTACAAAACAATTGGCTTCGTATGCCGATTGCTACATTAACGACGCCTTCGGCACCGCCCACCGCGCCCACGCTTCAACGGCGCTGATTGCCGGATATTTCCCAAACGACAAACTGTTCGGCTATGTCATGGAAGGCGAAATAAAAGCGATTGACAAAGTGCTTCAAGCGCCCGAGCGCCCGTTCACCGCCATTCTCGGCGGGGCGAAAGTGTCGTCGAAGATTACCGTTATCGAGCGGCTGTTGCCGAAAGTGGACAACCTCATCATTGCCGGCGGCATGAGCTTCACCTTTATTAAGGCGTTGGGCGGCTTTATCGGAAATTCGATTTGCGAAGACGACCAGTTGCAATTAGCGCTCGACATTCTCCAAAAAGCAAAAGAATTGAAGGTTAAAATTCACGTTCCGGGACAGGTGGTGATTGCCGACGCCTTTTCGGAGACGGCCAACACCGGCCTGGCGCCAATTGCCGTCATCCCCGATGGCTGGGAAGGCGTGGACGCGGCGCCCCCCACGATTGAGATGTGGCGCGAGGTTATCATGGCGTCGAAAACTATTTTATGGAACGGTCCTGTGGGCGTATTTGAAATCGCGAAATTTGCCAACGGCACAAAAGCCCTTGCGCAAGTCGTGGCCGAAGCCACGGCCAAGGGCGCTTACTCATTAGTTGGCGGCGGCGACTCGGTGGCGGCCGTGAACCAAATGGGATTTGCCGACAAGGTGAGCTATGTCTCAACCGGCGGCGGCGCTTTGCTCGAATACATGGAAGGCGTTGAATTGCCTGGTGTGAAAGCCATTCGCGAATAAATTTTAATAACCCTTCACGTTTAAATTATGAAAAAGTTTTTTAGGACATTTTTTGCCGCACTCTTGGCTTTTATTATCGGCTCGCTACTTTGCATGTTTATCTTCTTCGGCATACTGGGCGCCATGTTTTCTTTTGCCGACACGTCTGAAGAGGTAACGGTAAAGCCCAATACCGTGTTACACATCATGCTCGACCAGCCGGTGCAGGAACGCGGCGGGAACAACTTGTCGAATATAGACGTCTTCAACCTTTCCATGGAATCATCAACAGGTTTGAACGATTTGGTGAAAGGAATAAAAAAAGCGGCCGATGACCCGAACATCAAATTGGTGTACATGGATTTGAGCCATATAGCTATCGGGTTGGCGCAACTGGAGGAACTGCGTGAAGCGCTTGTGCAATTTAAAGAATCGGAAAAACCAATCATTGCCTACGGCGACAACTTTTCACAGAGCGCTTATTACCTGTCAACGGTGGCCGATAAGATTTATTTAAACCCTTATGGCGCGCTTGCGCTGCAAGGGTTGAGCGTGGAAGTAACTTTTTTCAAAAGGCTATTGGAAAAACTTCAAATTGATGTCCAAATTATCCGGCACGGAAAATTTAAAAGCGCTGTAGAGCCTTTTATGTTGGACGAAATGAGCAAAGAAAACGAAACGCAATTACTTTCATTCACCAATTCTATATGGCGTCATTGGCTGGAAAAGATTGCGGCAGCCCGCCAGGCGGATGTGAAAAAGTTGCAAGCCTTAATTGACGACTACACGTTTTCGATAGTTTCCCCGGCCGCCGCAGCGCTTGAAAATGGCCTGGTCGATGGGCTGGTGTATAAGGATGAGTTGCTGGACGAACTGGCGCGGCTTACCGGCGTGAACACGGAAAAAGACCTCGCGCTGCTCAATATCGCGAAATATGCGAAAACCGTGGCGCCCAACCTGACGGCGAAAGACAGGATTGCCGTAGTATATGCCGATGGCGAAATTAGCTTGGGTAAAAGCAAAGATGGAATTACCGACTGGCAATTTGCCAACCTGCTGCGCGACCTGCGCCGCAAAGATAATGTAAAGGCGGTGGTACTTCGTGTCAATTCGCCCGGCGGAAGCGCACAGGCCTCGGAAATTATTGCCCGCGAGCTGGCATTGCTTAACGAAATAAAACCGGTGGTGGTGTCGATGAGCAATTACGCCGCTTCCGGAGGCTATTGGATTTCCACACCGTCGAGAGCCATTGTGGCCAACCCTACTACGCTCACCGGATCTATTGGCGTTTTCGGTATCGTGCCCAACATGGAAAAAGGATTGCGCAATCATTTAGGACTTACGGTTGGTGTGGCAAAAACCACGAAAGCCGCCGACTTCCCTTCGGTGACGCGGCCCTTAACCGCGCAGGAACGCAATAAATTCCAGGGAATGGTTGATAATACTTACACGCAATTTGTGGCGAATGTGGCGAAAGACCGTGAAACAACTGAAAAAAATGTGGATGAAATAGGACAGGGACGGGTGTGGACGGGCTTGCAAGCCTTGGAAAACGGCCTGGTCGATTACCTTGGCGGATTGGACCACGCCATAAGTATTGCCGCTGGTTTGGCCGAATTAACCAATTACCGTGTTACGGAATTGCCGGAACAAAAAGATCCGTTCACCCAACTGTTGGAAATGTTTAAAAACACAAGCATAAACGCCAAAGGAACGATATTTCAAACATACAAACAACTGGAAAAACAGGCAGAACAATTGTTGCAAACAAAAGTACTGGCGCGTATGCCTTTTGATGTGGAAATTTATTAATTGAAACGATTTTTTTATATCATTCTTTGCACGTTAACAGGGATGCTGTTTACCGGACGGTGCGCCAATGTGGCGCAAGGCCCGGAGGGCGGCCCGAAAGACAGTATCCCGCCGGTATTACTCACAACCATACCGGAATATCTTGCCACAAACCAAAAGCCAAAGCGAATAAAAGTAGTTTTTAATGAGTATGTGCAAATCAAAGACGCGTCAAAAAATGTAACGGTTTCGCCGCCGTCGCTCCGCCGGCCCAAAGTACATACCCGGGGCAAAGGAATACAGGTCAGCTTTGAGGATACGCTCCGTTCCAACACCACCTACACCATTGATTTTGGCGAAGCAATTTCGGACCTCAATGAAGGAATCCCTTTCTCCGCGTTCCGTTACGTGTTCTCCACCGGCCCGGTGATTGACTCCATGATGCTTACCGGAAAGGTTTTCGACGTCTTCACCAGGGAGCCCCTGCCCAAAGTCGTGGTATGCCTTTACGAAAATTATAGCGATACGGCCATATACAAAACGTTGCCGGACGTGATTGCCCGCACCGACTCATGGGGCTATTTTACGTTGCAAAACGTCAAGCCGGTGGCTTATCACATGGTTGCGTTTGATGATAAAAACAACAACTACCGCTATGATACCGGCGCTGAAATGCTGGCCTTTGAAGATTCATTGGTAATTCCCGATAAAGTTGTGGATTATGAAAAAGTGTTGGAAATTATCGAAGCCACCGATACGGTTAAACTTTTGGCGCGCAACTACCAGTGGGAACTGTGTGCATTTAATGAAAACGTAGGCAAACAATTCCTGAAAGAATATACACTGACCGGCGCCCGGAAACTTACGCTGGCGTTTAACCAGCGTCATGCCGACGTCATTTCTTTCCAGGTAAACGGCGTTGATTCATCGGATTTTGTCAAGGAGCGAAACCGCTTCAATGATACCCTAATCTATTGGATAACCGCGCCTGTAGTGCCCGACACGATGCAAGCGGAAATTACTTACATGAGGACAGACTCCTTGGACATGTTATCGCCTTTCAGTACGAAATTAAAATTCCAAAAACCGAAAAAAGAGGAAGAAGAGGAAACGAAAAGTAAAGATAAGGATAAAAAAGAGGGGGAAGGGGAAAAGAAAGAAACATTGACCCCTTCTATTACTTATGCGGCGGAAAATATCATGGAAAACGGCGTTACCTTTGGATTAAACACACTCCCTACAACCGTTGAGCCTACGTTAATCCAATTAAGGTATATCGACGACGTAAATAAACAACAAAAAGAAGAAACCTTCACCTGGGTAACCGATTCAATTAAATTACGGCAATTCCGCCTCCATGCGAAATGGAAATTAAGCAGTCAATATGAACTACTGCTCCTGCCCGGCGCCTTTACGGATGTCTATGGCTTAACCAACGACTCCATCTCGAAAAAAATAACAACAGACGACCCTGATAAATACAGCTCCATACGTGTTAACATGACGGGAATTGACAGTGCACAACAAGTGATTGTGCAGTTACTGGATGAAAAGAAAACAAGGGTGCTGCGCGAAACAATCGTTACAGAAAATAAAAAATTACCATTTGATTATTTAAAAGCGGGGACATATACCCTGCGCCTTATTGATGACAGGGATAAAAACGGTATTTGGGATCCGGGGGATTATAAAGAAAAGAAACAATTTGAGCCGGTTGAATTTTATGCCTTACCGGAGGGCGGCGAAAAAATAACACTACTTGAAAATACGGAAATAAACCAGGATATTGACGTCAAACAAGTATTCGCCCGCGACCGTAGAAAAGAAATCCCGGCATTGGATGAAAAACAATACGCCCATGATGACCATGAAGATGGCCACGAACATGACCACGAACATGACCATGAAGATGGTCATGACCATAACCATGACCATGGGCGCGACCATATCCACGAATTAAAACCGGAATGAGTGTAAAAAACCATATACAGGCAGGCCTGCTCTTATGTTGCCTTTATTTTACCCCTATGAAAGGCGAAGCGCAACATTTTATCGGCGTCAGGGAAGGCGTCAGCACGTCGAGCGTTTTATTTAATCCGGCGCGACGCGACAGCGCCACCTTTCAGGCGCTGAATGTGGGTTTGGTCTATAAATACTACATCACCACATGGACAGGCCTTCAACTGGGTGTAAATTATGCCGAAAAGGGATATATGCTCGAAGACACTACACGCCGCTACCGCGTGGTGGAAATTCCCTTCTTATCGCAATTCCACGCCGAGTTGTGGCGGTTTCGCGTTTTGGCTAATGCGGGCGTGTATGCGGCATACCACTTGAGCGCTAAAGAAATTTTTAAAGAAAACGACAAAGAAATACAGCGGGCTTACGTGTTTAAGGGACGCGACAATCGTTTTGAATATGGCTTACATTTCGGCGGCGGGCTTGGCGTTATGCTTCACCCCTTTGAAGTACAGTTTGAAGTGGGTTATCAATATGGACTTTCCTACTTGCTGAAACCAAGGTATGGGGAGGAACGCATGATGTTTACACACTTCACGCAACTGATAATTTCAGCCGCCGTTTTAATTAAAATATAACCGGATGAACCTGCCAAAGTCAATACGTCGCCGTGCTTGCACCGAAGTATCGGTGGGCGGTGTGGCTATGGGAGGCGCCCATCCGGTACGGGTACAAACAATGACTACCACCAATACGCTTGACGTAGCGGCTTCGGTAGCGCAGTGCAAACGCATAGCTGAAATTGGCGCCGACTATGTACGCCTTACCACACAAGGGTTGCGCGAAGTGGAAGCCTTTGCAGCCATCAAAAAGGAATTGCGTGCGCAAGGCTACGCCATTCCGCTTATCGCCGATGTACATTTTACGCCCAAAGTGGCGCTGGCCGCTGCCGCCATAGCCGACAAAGTACGCATTAACCCGGGGAACTTCGGAAACACGCCGGACGAAGCGGCCGTACAACTGCAACAATTAATTGCCGTATGCAAGCTACACCACACGGCGTTGCGCATTGGCGTAAATCACGGCTCGCTGGCCGCGCGCATGGTAGAGCGCTATGGCGACACGCCGCAAGGCATGGTGGCGTCGGCCATGGAAATGTTGCGCCTTTGTGCGGCGCATGATTTTCACCAGGTGGTGGTGTCCATAAAATCGAGCAACACACGCGTGATGACGGAGGCTTACCGCCTGCTGGCCGCTGCGATGGACGCAGAACACTTGTCCTGTCCGCTGCACTTGGGCGTTACCGAAGCCGGCGATGGCGATGAAGGACGTTTAAAGTCGGCTGTGGGCATTGGCGCGTTGCTTACGCAAGGCCTGGGCGATACGATACGGGTTTCGCTTACCGAGCCTCCGGAAAACGAAATACCTGTGGCGCGCGCACTGATACAAGTGGCGGCGTTGTATCCTTATACAAATTCCCCCTGCAGTAGCCAACCTGCACTGTATCGCAAGTACGACGCGCCCACGCATGAGGATTTGTTACTGCACATGGCTTGTGATGCCGGCCCGCTCTTGCTTGATGGAGTGGCCAACGATTTTAAGCTGGAAGCCGCAATAAACGGAACGCCGCTTCCTGAAAAGCAAGCCGACGACTTGTCATTATCGTTGTTGCAGGCCACACGGGTGCGGTTTACCAAACCCGAATACATTGCTTGCCCCGGCTGCGGCCGAACCTTGTTCAACCTGCAGAGCACGCTGGCGGCGGTGCGTGCCGGCACGTCGCACCTCGGGGGCTTGAAAATTGCAGTGATGGGCTGCCTTGTCAATGGCCCCGGCGAAATGGCCGACGCCGACTACGGCTACGTGGGCGCCGGCCCCGGCAAAGTAACCCTCTACAAAGCCAAAAATCCTGTAAAAAAAGCTGTCCCTCAAGAACACGCCGTAGACGAATTGCTCGCCCTGATAAAAGCGGAAGGCGACTGGACAGACCCCGCTATTCAATAAATTACTGTTAAACTTCCTGGTACTACTGCAAACTGTAGTTGCTCCCCTCTTTCGTGTCTTTCACCACCACGCCGAGTTTCGCCAGTTCGTCGCGGATTTTGTCGCTGGTGGCGAAATCCTTGTTGGCTTTGGCGGCGGCGCGCACGTCGAGAATCATGTTGATGACGCTGTCGAGCAAGGCATTGTTACCGGCCGTTTGCTGGTCGTCGCGCAGGCCGAGCACGCCGGAAACAATATCGTTGAACAGGCGCCGCAATTGTTCCACCGCTGCTCTTCCCACCAGCTCTTTCCTGTCGTGGGCGGCGTTAACCAGCCGCACAGCGTCGAACAAATGGGCAATGGCCACCGGCGTGTTGAGGTCGTCGTCTAACGCCGCTGTTATTTTTTTCGCCAGTTCGTCCACCTCGGCGGTATATGCCGGCGTGTCTGCAAGCGACAGTTTCTCTATTGTTTTGGCGGCTTCGAGCAAACGCTTCAACCCTTTTTCGGCGGCCTGCAACGCCTCATTGCTGAAGTCGAGCGTGCTGCGGTAGTGCGCTTGCAGGATGAAAAACCGCACCGTCATGGGCGTGTAGGCCTGCGTCAGCAAGCGGTGATGGCCGGTGAAAAATTCTTCGAGCAGAATGGAATTGCCCAACGATTTCCCCATCTTTTGGCCGTTGATGGTAATCATGTTGTTGTGCATCCAGTAACGGCAGGGCGGGTGGCCGTTGGCAATTTCCGACTGTGCAATTTCCGACTCGTGGTGCGGGAACAGCAAGTCCATGCCGCCGCCGTGAATATCGAAACGCTCGCCGAGATACTTGCGCCCCATGGCCGAACATTCGAGGTGCCAACCGGGGAAGCCGTCGCTCCACGGCGACTTCCACCGCATGATGTGCCCGGGTTGCGCTTTCTTCCACAGGGCGAAGTCCACGCTGTTGCGTTTCTCGTCCTGTCCTTCGAGATTGTCGCGTGTGGCCGACAGCAGGTCGTCCAGCACCCGTCCCGACAGTATGCCGTAGTGGTGCTGTTGGTTATATTTTACAACGTCGAAATACACGGAGCCGTTCACTACGTAAGCAAACCCGGCGTCGAGGATTTGCTGCACCATGTCGATTTGCTCCATGATGTGCCCCGACGCGTTCGGCTCGATACCCGGGCGGCGCACGTTCAGCGCGTCCATCATGTCGTGGTAGCGGTCGGTGTAATACTTGGCCACTTCCATGGGCTCGAGCTGTTCGAGCCGCGCTTTCTTGGCCAATTTATCCTCGCCCGCGTCGGCGTCGTTTTCCAGGTGTCCCACGTCGGTGATGTTGCGCACGTAGCGCACTTTGTAGCCTTTGTACTGCAAATACCGGAACAGGATATCGAACGACACGGCCGAGCGGGCGTGCCCCAGATGCGGGTCGCCATACACGGTGGGGCCGCACACATACATGCCCACATGCGGCGGGTGCAGCGGCTCAAACACTTCTTTTTTACGTGAAAGGGTATTATATATTTCCATGAATTTTATTTTTACACGCTCGTTGGATTTTTTGCCGGCACAGCTTGCAGCCCTTGAATCAAAGCCAGGGCATGGGGTGCGACTGCTTCTTCATGTAGCACGACGTCCCAAAAAAGTGCAGGGTTGAAAGGTAACATAATTCGTAAAATAAGGTGCTACAAAGATACTGTTTTTCTCCTGATTTCCACTCATCCCACCTGTAAATCCACGCCCATCGCCAATAAAACCAGCAGTATGGCGCCCACAACGATGCGGTAGTAGCCGAAAAGTTTAAATCCGTACTTCGTAAGAAAATGGATAAAAAACCTGATAGCCAACAGCGCCACCACGAACGCCACCACGTTGCCAACGACAAGGGTAGACACATTGTGGCCTTCAAATAAAACCTCGTAATCTTTTAACAGCTTGTAGGCCGAAGCAGCGAACATTGTAGGCACTGCCAGGAAGAACGAAAACTCGGCGGCGTCTTTGCGGGTAAGCTTTTGCGCCATGCCTCCCACAATGGTGGCCATCGACCGCGACACGCCGGGAACCATGGCGATACACTGGAACAGCCCTATTTTAAAGGCTTTTGAACAGGTTACCTGCGCATCGGCAGACGGCTTGTTGAACCACTTGTCCACGAAAAGCATCAAAATTCCGCCCAGCAACAGCATCATGGCTACCACGAATACGCTTTCGAGAAGTGCGTCGATATAGTCGCCCAGTAAAAACCCAATCACGGCAGCGGGGAGGAACGCCACAAAAAGTTTATAGTAGAAGTGAACGGTTTGGAAAAACCGCTTGAAGTAAAGCGCCAGCACGGAAAGAATGGCGCCGAACTGGATATTGACTAAAAAGGCCTTGACAAAATCGGAGCTTTCCACACCCAGCAGGTGTTGGGCAATAATCATGTGTCCGGTAGACGATACCGGCAAAAACTCCGTGAGGCCTTCCACAATAGCAATGATAATGGTTTCAAATAAATTCATCGGGCGCTACGCTTCTTTTTTCAGTTTCGGTTTTTTCATAATGGCGTAAATTTCAAACGCGAAACCGCCCACAATGAAAATGGTCGACAGCGTAATGCGCCGGAAGCTGAACAGGGCTTCCGCATTAAACACCTCAGGATTTTTTGAGCCGCCGCCTGTCATGAGAAGATATCCCAACACCATAATGCCGAAGCCAATGGCAATAAGTTTATAATTTTGTTTGTCTAAGGCAAAATTAGAGGGGGCAGGTGGTTCAAAACCCTTTTTTTTAGTTGATGTGAATGATTTTTTAGGGGGTGTCTTAGCCATATTTATAAATTTTCTTAATAATACAATTTGTCACTGTCAATGCGTATAAACTTATTCACGGCAAACAGTGTGGACACAAAGCTGATGAGCATGCCGAGCACGATGACGCAAAGAAAAAGGAATAACAATAAGTTTGAATCGACAAAACCCATGATTTCGCCAAATTCATTTTGGGCGACATAGAGCACGCCGGTGAGCAGTACAATGGCAATAACGCTCGAGAACAGGCCTTGCAAAAGACTGCGCCACAAGAACGGCCGTGTAATAAACCATTGTGTAGCGCCCACCAGCCGCATGGTGTTGATGAGAAACCGCCGGGCGTAAATACTGAGGCGAATGGTATTGTTGATGAGTACAAGGGAGATAAACAACATCAAGGAAATAAACACCAGCAGGACAAATCCGGTTTTCTGAATGTTTTTATTCACCATTTCAACGAGTGAACGCTGGTAAGTAATTTCCCGGATGTGGGGTATCATGGAAAGTTTTTTTTCGATGGTTTCCACACTGTCGATTTGTGCATAGCGGCCTTTGATTTTGGCCTCTACCGCGAGAGGCAGGGGGTTGAAATCAAATACGGTCATGAAGTCGGAGCCAAGCAACAGTTTCATTTCCTCGGCGGCTTCTTCTTTCGATATGTATTTGGTCTCATTAATATAGGGCGCGGCGTCGAGTTGTTTGCGCACCCAGGCGGCGTCGGCTTCGGTGGCGTTTTCGTCGAGAATGACGGTAAGCGTCAGGTTCTCCTTAAAATATTCGGAGAGGCGGTGTGCGTGCAGCAACATCATGCCCGACGCGCCAAGCAGAAACAACACGAGCGAAATACTGACCACGGCAGAGAGGTAGGAACTTCTCAACCTGCGGGTAGTACTGTTTTTTTCATACCGGGCCATACTCAGGTAAAATTATGCGACAAAATTACATGAAAAACATGAGTTTTCCAAGCGCGCGATAAAAATCAAGGAGTTTATGGACAGACACTGCGGCCTTGACGGTAATGAAGGCGCGTGTGAGGGATGTTTAAACTAACGGATATTAAAACCATGTATCAATTGACCTGCCGTTTGCCCGTCGCAAGGGAAACACAT
This sequence comes from Prevotellaceae bacterium, assembly GCA_031279475.1. GTDB lineage: Bacteria > Bacteroidota > Bacteroidia > Bacteroidales > UBA932 > JAIRLC01. The sequence goes on from JAITIL010000151.1 coordinate 11,109, forward strand.
TCCCATGTGCTTGGTATGGACGATAAACGGCAGGAATTATACGAAGCGGTGTGTTGCTGGTGCAAAACAGGACTACATGCTTCTACAAGCCCCCATTCGGGCGAACTTGCAACCCCGCCCATCCTGCCCCTGCCCGCATCCGCGGGCGGTACGGTTCCCGGTAAAATGCACGGCCGTGCACCTCTATGTTTACGGGTCATTGGCGTCATCATCCAACGCTTGTTTTTTAAATTGCAAAAAAATAACTACTTTTGCAACCAAAAATATATTTAATCTTATGACAAAACAAATCAGTATTATTATTATTACAGGGTTTTTCTTCCTGTTGTCCCTTTCCGCCCTGCGCGCGCAAGCGCAGCAACCGGTAAATCCCATGCAGGTGGAAAGCTGGATCCTCAATGCCGGCATGGGCTTTGGCCAAATCTATGACGTGGATGGCTCGTTACCGTCGGGCTTTGCCTTTAAATTGGCCCTGCAACGGGGTTTTTGGGAAGCTGGCCCCGGCGTCATTGCCCTGGGCCTTGAAACGGGAATGGTGTTTAATTCAACCACTATTGGCGCTTATACCGCCAGGTTTACGAAATTCAATATCGCGCCGCGTGCCGGCTGGCACTGCGGTTGGGACGTGCCGGGTCTTGACACCTACGCCGGTGTGGCGATGGGAATAGGATTCCTTTCGCAAACCGATGTGGATACCAGACTGCGGTTTCACGGCAGCGCGTATATAGGCGGATCATATTTCTTCAACGAACATTTCGGCGTAAATCTGGAAACCGGCTTTGGCACCACCTTTATCCAGGTTGGCGTGGCATATAAGTTTTGACAATAAAATATTTGAACGATGGAATATTCTCATGAAGTACAACACATGTGTGTGGTGAAGAAAGGGCCGAATCACGGTCCGGCGCCCATTCCCGAAGAAGGGAAATGGGTGCAGGCGAAAGAAATCAGGGACATCTCGGGCCTGACGCATGGCGTGGGCTGGTGCGCCCCGCAACAGGGCGCGTGCAAGCTGACGTTGAACGTGAAAGACGGCATTATCCAGGAAGCGCTGATTGAAACCGTAGGCTGCTCGGGCATGACCCACTCGGCGGCGATGGCGGCCGAAGTGCTGGCCGGGAAAACCATTCTTGAGGCGCTGAACACCGACCTGGTGTGCGACGCCATCAACACCGCGATGCGCGAACTGTTCCTGCAAATCGTTTACGGACGTACGCAGAGCGCGTTCTCGGAAGGCGGCTTGCCGGTGGGCGCCGGCCTCGAAGATTTGGGCAAAGGCTTGCGTAGCCAGGTGGGCTCCATGTACAGTACGAACAGCAAAGGCGTGCGGTATCTCGAAATGGCCGAAGGGTACATCACCCGGATGGCTTTGGATGCAGCCGGTGAGGTCATTGGATATGAATTTGTGCACCTCGGAAAAATGATGGAAGCCATCAAAAAAGGCGTGGCGCCGGCCGATGCGCTGAAGCAGACTACCGGCACGTATGGCCGCTTTGCCGAAGCCGCCAAATACATTGATCCGCGGCATGAGTAATTAACAATTAATAATTAATAATTAATAATTAACCATTAAGAACATGGCTCTATTTGAAAGTTACGACCGCCGGATTAACCAAATTAACGCGGTACTCAAAGAATATAACATCAAAGACCTCGAAGAGGCAAAGGCGATTTGTGCAGCCAAAGGCATTGATCCGTATAAAATATGTGAAGAAACGCAATCCATTTGTTTCGAGAATGCGAAGTGGGCCTACGTGGTGGGCGCGGCTATTGCTATCAAAAAAGACTGCAAAAAGGCTGCTGGAGCCGCCGAGGCCATTGGTATCGGGTTGCAGGCGTTTTGTATTCCCGGCTCTGTGGCCGACGACCGCAAGGTGGGACTTGGACACGGCAATTTGGCCGCCATGCTGCTGCGCGACGAAACGAAATGCTTCGCTTTTCTTGCGGGGCACGAGTCGTTTGCCGCGGCTGAGGGCGCCATCGGCATTGCCAAATCGGCCAACAAAGTGCGCAAAGAGCCCCTGCGCGTCATCCTCAACGGACTGGGCAAGGATGCGGCAATGATTATTTCCCGCATCAACGGATTTACCTACGTGCAAACGCAATTTGACTACGCCACAGGCGAGCTGAAGAAAGTAAAGGAAACGCCTTACTCTTCCGGCGAACGCGCCAAGGTGAAGTGCTACGGCGCCGATGATGTGCGCGAAGGCGTGGCCATCATGCGGAGCGAAGGCGTGGATGTGTCCATCACGGGAAATTCTACGAACCCTACGCGGTTTCAGCATCCGGTGGCGGGCACGTATAAGAAGGAATGTATGGAAACAGGCCGCAAATACTTTTCGGTGGCGTCGGGTGGCGGTACGGGACGTACGCTGCATCCCGACAACATGGCCGCCGGCCCGGCCTCGTATGGTATGACCGACACCATGGGACGCATGCACGGCGACGCCCAGTTTGCCGGCTCCTCCTCGGTGCCCGCACACGTGGAAATGATGGGCTTCCTGGGCATGGGTAATAACCCGATGGTAGGCGCCACCGTAGGCGTGGCCGTGGCGGTGGAAGAAGCCATGCAGAAGTAACAATTCAATGCCCGGTATGGTATACCGGATGTTAAAACCATAATGGGAACCCTTGTGAGCTGTGGCGGACTTGCAAGGGTTTCCTGTTTTTGGCTCTTTTGCCTTTAGTTGTGGCGTTCATGCCCCTTGTGTCCGGAAATTTAGACAGTTAGATGTGAAAGAACATGTGCTATTCCGTTGGCTACTTAACGCACCTTAGGGTGACGCCGGTGCTCAATGGTCTGGTCGTATTCAACACATATCCGAAGTCATGGTATATAATCTGCATGTGTAGCGCGTCAGACAGGGTATTGGTCCAGTATTGGCCTGATCGGTCACCGCAACGCGAATTGGGCATGCCGACAGGATTGTCGTCGAGCACAGGGCACGAAATAATCCCTGGCGCACCGGTAGCATCGGTAAACGATACCAGGGTGCAACCCTCAGGAATATCAAAATCAGCTCCCGAAGCCCTGTATATGGCTTCGTTTCCTGCATTCTTCAACACAATGTTGTACATCGGCGTACCTGTAAACGAAATATTGGTGGCAGAAGTGTATTCTCCCACCGGCGGGTAGTTCGAGGCATAGGCACATGCACCTGCCAAGTCGGCATTGGCAGTAAGCAGTTTAACCATGGCCGAGAAACTCCCTGCGCTACGGGCATTGCCCACAACCCAAACACCTTTATTGTTGTCTGGCAGTTGTTCCACCGCACCCACGCCCGGCGCTGTGTGGGTTGTTAAGGTAGCGTCCGGCTCCAATGGCAAACGTTTCATCACGCCATTGTCGTTGTAATCGACAAACACCCACACCGAGTCGCTCCACACATCCGGCAAGGGTTTATCTCCCCAACTCACGTTAAACGTCACCGTTCCACTGTTTGCCGCAAGACCTGATACGGTCACACCATTTTGTGCGGCCAACATTGTCGGCACACACATTACTAATAATAGGATTTTTTTCATATTTTTTATTTATATATTATTTTCCTCTCAGGCGCTACACGCGTTACGAGCGTTACGCCCCAACATCATAACTCTTTCCTTTCCCCGTTCTCCGGTAAATAAAAAGGCCGCCGGCTTGCAACAGATGATATAGAAAGAAAAAAGAACTAATCACCAGCAGCCCTTATCAATGAACAATGAATAATTTTTTCACTTAACTTGTATTTTATTAGTCACATTAGCATATTGCCTTCTCATAAATCACTAATTTCATATATACAATAATACCACACATCGCAAAAATATTGCAACGTATACTTCAAATAAAGGATAATAGACGATTAGATTTTAGATTATAGACAAAAGGCTATTCGTCAATTTTCATTTGTTTCTTAGATATAAACTCAAAAGGCGTGTGCCAACTCCTCAACCGTAGAGGTACCACGAGTACCCACAAGAATAAAAAATTAGACACACGCCCATTTCGCGTGGACTAACTTTTAATCACTATTCTTGCGAGACAAATTCGTGGTTTTCTACGGAAAGAGATTTAAAGTTAACACCTAAACTAAGCAAAGAACATAAAAGTTTACGTTGCAAAATATAAACACAATTTTTAAATATCCAAATATGAAATTGTTAAAATATTTTAAATCTCAATAAACTTTATAAATGATGATTATAGGAAATTTTTTATTACCTTTGCGGCATATTTAATCACTACTCTTTATGGCACATTATCTTGACCCAAAAAACGACTTGATTTTTAAACGCATCTTCGGTGAACACAAGCACCTGTGCAAGAGTTTGCTCAACAGCATGCTACCGCTGGAAACCTCGCAGCAAATAGTTGATTTAGAATATCAGCAGCCGGAGTTAGTGCCGGAAATTCCTGCATTGAAGGACTCCATTGTGGATGTGCACTGCACCGACAACAGGGGGCGGAAGTTCATCGTGGAAATGCAAATGTACTGGACCGACAGTTTCAAGAGCCGCGTGTTGTTTAACGC
>JAITIL010000133.1 GCA_031279475.1 Prevotellaceae bacterium
TCGGAGGTGTGGGAGCAGAAATCCAACTACACCGAAGCCTTTCCGCATTTGTTGCTGATGGCCTTTCTGCAGCGTGTCACCAACGGTGGCGGATACATCGAGCGGGAGTATGCCGCCGGGCGCGGGCGGATGGACCTGGCGGTGGAGTTTGCCGGGAAGCGCTATATTATAGAGGTGAAGGTTGTGTATTCCTACGATACTCCGGCCACCGTGCGGGAGGAGGGTTTGGAACAAATCTGCGGGTATCGCGACAGGATAGACGCATTGGCGCCGGCTTACTTAGTGGTTTTCGACCGCCGTCCGCAGGCGAAGGAGCTGTCGTGGGACGAGCGTATTACGTGGGAAGTGGACGCTGCCACCAACGTGGCCGTGCTGGGCTGTTAGAATGAATTTTGCCATTTCCAAATTATTTTTTATCTTTGTACATATTAAACAGAAGTTCGCTGTAATTCGGCAGAAGTTCACTGAAGTTTTAAGGAAGTTCACTGCAATTAAAAAGAAGCCGACTGGAATTTAAAGGAAGTTGACTGAAGTTTGAAAGAAGTTCGCTGAATTTAAAAAGAAGTTAACTGTAATAAAGTAGAAGTTCACTTTAATTCTACTAAAGTTCACTGAAATTTAAAAGAAGTTGACTGCAATGAAAAAGAAGCCGACTGAAATTCAAAGGAAGTTAACCGGATAAGTATATTTTAAAAAACAAATAACATGGCTACACACACCTATTGGATACCCAGAAATCACAGGGTGCTGCGCAATCAGGCAAACCAAACGGCGAATTACCTTTCCGACCCGCAGCACCGCGAACGCATGGGATTTAACCCCACAACCCCACAAGGGCGGTGGGTTGACGATGAATTTTATCCGAAGTTTCATGATTTTATCGATATGTACCTTGAGTGGGAAAATCCGTCGGAGCGCACGACTGTTAAAACCCTGAGGCTTCGCGAAGCGGAAAGTGGCTTTAAGGCGGTTTACCGGCAATTGTACACCGGGTTCCTGAAAGCTAACCCGCTGGTTACCGACAACGACCTTGTGTCAATGGGTTTGCCTAAGCGCCGCCAGCATGTGAGCAACCACACGCCGCCCTTGCCCAACAGTTACCCGAAAGCCACCGTCACGCTGCGGGAGGCGGCCAGGATAGAATTCCGTATCCGCGATTCGGCCAGCGCCCGCAGGGCCAAGCCGGCCGGCGTACACGGCGTGGAAATCAAATGGGATATCCTCGACAGGCCGCCGGTGAATATAAGCGACATGATACATACGGCGCTTTTCACGAAATCGCCGTTTATCCTCGACGTTGATTATCAGCTTAGGGGTAAAACGCTGTATTTTGCGCTCCGCTGGGAGAGTACGCGCGGCGAAAACGGCGTTTGGAGTGAAATTAGACACACTATTATCGCGTAAAGCGAACAGATGGCATATCTGTCAGGAAAAACAAGTGGTTAATAATAAAAAACAGGCAGTTATATGCGACTTTATGCCAAAATCCATGGTAAGTGAAAATCCCATCGGGATTTTAGTCCGATAGAAAAATGCGGGAAGTTAGCCCGCGCATGCCGTGAGGTATGCGTACAAATACGAATACCGCGTTTTAGTTCCAGCCTGTTTCCGCGCGGAACAACAACCCCGTCCTGTTTTATCGCCGGTTCTCCGCGCGGGTTTTCCCATGTCCTTACCCGGGGCTGCCGGACTGGTTTCCCTCCGGGAAACAAACGCCAATTTGCCCCGGCATATCCGTTAAAATGTTTGTAGTTATGCTGGAGAGGCCTCAGGGCGCTACATCCGTTCCGGCACGTCGACGCCTAAAATGCCCATGCCTGTTTTGATGACGCCTGCCACCTGTTGCAGTAATAATAAGCGCTGCGCTTTTGTGGATTCATCGGGCTCGCGGAGTACAGGCGCTTCGTGGTAGTACTGGTTAAATTCTTTGGAGAGTTCGTAAATGTAGTTGGCGACAAGGGCAGGGGAATGCGCCGCGCCGGCCTCCCGCACCGTTTCCGGGAAGTTTGTCATGCGTTTCACCAGTTCCACTTCCCGGTCGCTCAATGCGGCGTTGCGGATACTTGCCTGCAATCCCTGCGCTGCCGCTTTGCGCAGCACCGACCTGATGCGCGCATGGGTGTATTGGATAAACGGCCCTGTGTTTCCGTTGAAGTCAATGGATTCTTCCGGGTTGAACAACATTGTTTTGGCCGGGTCTACTTTCAGTATAAAGTATTTCAGCGCGCCCATGCCCAGCATTTCAAACAGGCGCGCCTGTTCATCGGCCGGGACGTCGTTGAGCTTGCCGAGTTCCAGCGACGTTTTGCGCGCGGTTTCTACCATTTCCTCCATCAGGTCGTCGGCGTCAACCACCGTGCCTTCGCGCGATTTCATCTTGCCGGCCGGCAGTTCTACCATGCCGTAGGAGAGGTGGTAAATGGCGTCGGCCCACGTGTATCCTAATTTTTTCAGGATTAGTTTCAGCACCTGGAAATGGTAATTTTGTTCGTTGCCCACCACGTAAATCAATTCCTCGAAAGGGTATTCCGTGTAGCGCTGTATGGCCGTTCCGAGGTCTTGCGTGATGTATACGGAAGTGCCGTCGGCGCGCAGCAGCAGTTTCTGGTCTAACCCGTCATTCGTCAGGTCAATCCACACCGAGCCGTCGGCGCGCCTTGTGAACACGCCCTTTTGCAGCCCTTCTTCCACCATTTTTTTTCCTAACAGGTAGGTGTCCGATTCGTAGTATGTTTTTTCGAACGACACGCCCAGCCGCTTGTAGGTGGCTTCAAAGCCCGCATACACCCAGCTGTTCATGGTGCGCCACAGCGCTATGGTGTCGCGGTCGCCCTGTTCCCACTTGCGCAGCATTTCCTGCGCTTCACCTATCATGGGGGCTTGTTTGGCGGCTTCGTCGTCGCTTTTGCCCTGCGTTTTCAGTTCGGCCTGTTGTTCTTTATACGCCTTGTCGAACATCACGTAGTAGTCGCCTGCCAGATGGTCGCCTTTCTTTCCGGTCGATTCCGGCGTTTCGCCCCGTCCCCATTTTTGCCAGGCCAGCATGGATTTGCAGATGTGAATCCCGCGGTCGTTCACCAAGTTCACTTTGATTACCTTGTGCCCGTTGGCCTCCAGCAGTTTCGACACCGCATATCCCAGTAAATTGTTGCGGATGTGTCCCAGGTGCAAAGGCTTGTTGGTGTTCGGCGACGAGTATTCCACCATCACTGTTTTTCCCGAATCCGGGTAGAAGCCATAATCTTTCGTGGCGGCGATTTTCTTCAACTGCGCATGCCAAAACTCCGCCGATAATTTGATGTTCAGGAAGCCTTTCACCACGTTTACCGACGTTACTTCCGCACAGTGTTCTTTTAGCCATGCGCCTACCGTTTCGCCTGTTTTTTCGGGCGATTGGCGGCTTATTTTGAGCAGCGGAAACATCATGGCCGTGAGGTCGCCTTCAAATTCTTTGCGTGTGGCTTGCAGTTGCAAAACGCCCTGTGGGGCGGGTTGTCCGTAGCTTTCCCTGATGGCTTCCGCCAGTTTTCCGCTTATTAAGTGTTCAATGTTCATTTCAGGTTATTTCAGTCCCAGTTTCGCTTTAATCGTTGCCGGCAAAGCGTTTTTGTGAACTACGATATTGATTGTTTTATATTTTACGAAAGCTTCCGACGCATACCAGAGGCCTTTGTATTTCCCGGTTTCGCCCCACGAATTTTTCACCATGTAGTATTTTGTCCCGAATTGGTCTTTGGCGATACCGTAGATTAGCATCCCGTGGTCGTCGGTGGTTTCATAGTTGTCGAACGCGGCTTGCCGCAGTTCCGGCGTAATTTTCTTTTCATGTCCCGGTTTATAGAATTTGAGCAGTTGCGCGTCGCGTTTCCTTGGCGAGAGGCCTAACCACCGCGCCTGGTCGGAGCCCGACAGTTCCTCCGGGTTCACTTCCGGGACAATGGCCACGCCGTCGCGGTTAAACCCTTTTTCGCTCACGTCGCTGCCCCAGGCAACGGTGTAGCCGGTGTTGATGGCGTTGTCGAATACCTGTATCAGTTCATCGAGCGGCAGGTTGTATGATGCAGCCCAGCGCCAGTTATCGGGTATTTCGATGGCAAATTCCGTATAGAACGGGTGGTGTGTAAAGGATGTCAGCGACACATAGTCGTCGGCGTTGAAGCCCAATGACGCCGCGAAACTTTGCGGGGTGTAGTTCTTTCCTTTGTAGGTGAAGTTAGCGGGGATTTCACCCAAATAGGCGTTTAAAATTCCCCTGAATCCCTTTTCCCATGCCGGCGACAGCTTGCGGTTCGGGTTTTTTATTACAGCGTCCACGTAGGCTTTGGCGAGCGCATCCAGTTCGCCGTGCACATGGATGTCTTCTCCATATTCCAAGCCCCGCATGGCTTCTTCCGGCACGGCGCCGTAGTGCTTCATGGTGTATAATACATCGGCGAATGAGCCGCCGCCCGCAAATATTCCTTCGCCGTGCAGCCGCACATACTTTTTGGCCTGGTCGACGTAGTTGGTGTAGACTACAAACATTTCCGAAAAATCAACTTCTTCTTTTCCCATGCGCAACAGTTCCGCTTCAACCAGTCCCAACCCCGAAAAACTCCAGCAAGTGCCCGACCGGCTTTGGTTTTTCACCGGTGTTATTTTCAGTTCTTTCACTGTTGTAAATTCGTATGCGGTGGTGTCGGCCCCTTTTGCAGTCAAAAAACTTGCAGGCAAAAGAACAGTTAATAGTGCAAATAATGTTTTCATAGTATAATTGATTTTTTGCAAATTTACGCGAAAAAAATGGATTTTATAACATATTCCAAAGAAAAGAAGCAGTTTCAAACTTTTTGAAGCTGCTTCTTTTATCATCTAACGGCTGTGTATTTAAGGCAGTATTCCCGGTATGTAATTCGTGGGGTCGGAGATTAGATAAAAGCCGCCCAATAAACTGACGCCGGGCGTGTAAATAGGCGCCCGGGCTATTTTGAACTTGTTGCCGGAAGCGGTTACGGTTGTCCCGTTTGCATTCCCCGTACCGGAATACAGGAAATATTTCAGTATATTACTTGCCATGCGGGGGCCCACGGTATTGGCATTACCCGTGGTGGTTACAAAATTGGTAAAATAGACGGTGCCGTCGGGTTCCGTATTTATCGTATAGTAAAAATCGGCGGAATATAATGTTCCTCCTGCATTTGTATAGCCAGCTCTTAGCTGCATTTGGTTGTTATCATTAAAAATTACTGAAATATAAGTGATGTATCGTGGTAAACCCGCTACGGCATTGTACATGGCGTCGTAAATACTTAGAAACGGGTCAAACATGCTACTACCTGCGGCTGTATTTAATATGGATTTGTTACAAGTCAGCGTCCGGTATGTTTTGCCATAGCCGAAATCCAGGCAAGACCTTATGGTTACCTGTTTTTGGGGGCTCGGGGCGCCTGTTCCATTGATATTGGAACCTACTACGGAATAATAGCCGGATTCAGTAGCGGTATAGGAACGGGAAGCGCCAGTCTGTACAATCTGGGCGCCTTTGTACCAGGTGTAGATGGTCGCATGCTCAATTTCGGGGGCAGTCAATACGCTGTTACAGACGCCGAAGTCGTCGCCAATGATGGTTCCGGCGTCCGCAGGCGGGCAGGGGTCTATAATAACTGTTTTTCCCGCGCTTTTAGCGCCTTCCGCGCCGGCGTAATTCACCCCCGCCACCGAATATACTCCACTTTCTGTTACGGTGTAGGAAGTGCTTGTATGGGTTTGTATGGCTATCCCGTTCCGGTACCATGCGTAGGCTACCGCATATTCTACGGGAGAGGCCGTAAGCGCCACTGTGCTGGTAAGCGGGCATTGGTTGGCGTCGTCCCCAGTAATCGTTGGCATACCGGGCAAGGGTTGTTCATGCCCCAATTGCGTAACCGCTATGGAGGATGTATGGGCGCCCGCTATAATGTAGATGTTAGCAGTACGCAGGCGGGTATTCAGTTCAGCGTCTGCATTGGCGGCCACCGCTACGGTTACCGTTTGGTCGCCTTCCCCCGTTCCGGGGCGTAGCGTAAGCCACGAGGCAGTTTGTTCGGCTTTCCATCTCCCGGAGGTGTGAATCGTAAAGGAAATTTCCCCTCCCTGCGGGGAAATGTTAACAGGGGTATACTCTACCGAAAAAGCGTTGTCCCCGTCCTGTTCGCAGGACGCCACGAGTGTGCTTACACAGCACAGGATAAAATAGGCGAGATATTTTTTCATATCATTAAATTTTTAGGTACAGATACATGTATTTTATTTTTTTACCCACTTGGTATTGTAGGCGTAATAGCGACTACCGCCTGTTTGCATATCAAGTGTTACCATCAGGATGACATAGCTATAGGTGCCATTACCGGTTTTAAGGAGAATAGTCGATTTTCCGGATGTGTTGTCAATAGGTGCTGTGATAGCTAATCCCATATTTAGCAGGAAGGAAGCTCCGGTGGCCATAGCCATAAAATAGGTATTGCGTTCACTGGAGTACCAGTTGTCAACTATCTGGCAGGGTAGCGTAAGCACGTTCGTAGTTACATCTACATGGCCGATAAGGGTTACTACCGGCTCGGCCGGGTTACCGCCGGCCACATTGATAATCCTCACGGTGGCGGCATTGATTTTTTCCATTGTGATAGTAAAGGTAGAAGGCGTAGTAACCCATCCGTTATTATACAGATAAGCCGTTTCGGTGGCCGTCCACTCGCCTACCATATCATCAACAATCGATGAGCCACAAGGTACTACATTGACTGTTTTCACAGGACTTGGCGTACCCGTACCGGCGGCGTTTATGCCGGCTACGGTATAGTCGCCGCTTTCCGTGGCGGTATATTGGGTTGTCGTAGCCCCCGGTATAATTTGGGTATTTTTATACCATTGGTAGGCGGTGGCCGCTGCAATTTCATCAATAGAAAGCGTTACGGAAAGGCTTGGACATTCATTATAGTCGGTGCCGGTAATGGTGCCTGCCGCCGCAGGCGGGCAGAGGTTGATTTTGACGGCTTTTTCGGGGCTGACGGCAGACGTCCCGGCAGGATTGACAGCCGCTACCGTGTAATTGCCATTTTTTGTTGCAATCAACGTAATATCCGTACTGGATGCGTCTACTACCCCGTCCCGGTACCAGATATAAGACAGCGCGCCTTGCACCGGCGTAATCGACAGATTAACCGTTTCGGAAGGGCAGCTGTTCACGTTCTCCCCGATGATTTCATTCACCGGGTCTGGCGGTGTCAAGACCGGTTGGGTAATCGTTATTTCTTTTACTTCTTCTCCGGCTGTAATACGGATAATACCCTCCCTGCTCGTTGTTTGGGTATTAATGCCTACTTGCAGCATGAATTTTGTTGATCCGGAGCCTGAAGGGGAAAGGATGTTAATCCATGCGGCGTCGGTGGCAGCTGTCCAGCTATCCGTTGTGTATACGCCAAAGCTCATGCTGCCTCCAATCGCCGGCGCCTGTATGTTCGTTTTGTCGACCACCAGTTGACCCGACGAGAGGTTTTCGTCCTCCGTACAGGCAGTTGATAATACGGAGGGTAATAACAGGTATAAAAAACACTTTTTCATATTCGATTCAAATTAAGGAAACGTTTTATATTTGTTTTAATTGCCTAATATGCCGGGCATGTAATTGGAGGGGTCGGATACCAGATAAAATCCGCCGATAGCTTCTGATAATCCCGGCGTATTATTGGGCGCCCAATCGATTTTAAATTTATTGCCGGAAGGTTGTATCGTCGCCACCACAGTTCCCGAGTCAAGGATGATGGAAGAAGTGCCGGAGTAGAGGAAATAACTTAATAAGTTATTGACCATGCCCCTGCCAAATATAACTACATACAAGTTGGAGGCGCCCTCAATGGGCGTCAAATCGGTAAAGTACACATTCCCTTCCGCATCTTCATTGAGCTTGTAAGTGTAGGTGGGGATGTATGCAACATCCTTACATTTAACGGAAAGTACCATTTTTCTTCCGGACACATCGGTCGCTTCATTGAACTTAACAGTGAAATATTCCAGCGGAAATCGGTTGGAATAGTTTGGCGTAGCTAATAGTCCGGCGTCAATCGTGTTATAAAATGTCAGGAAGGGGTCAACCATAGAGTTTCCTCCTCCTGTATTCAGTATGGACTTGTCTACCGTGATTTTACTGTATGCCTTGCCCACTCCGAATTCCAGCGCATAGAAAGGCTCTCCATTATCATATACCGCACAGTCTTTTCCATTGATGTGTATTTGGTGTTGCGAGCCGTTCCATGCGATACGGTCAAATTGTATGTCGCCATATTGGAAGGGTTCCATAAGACGAATGTCACTGTTAAATTCGGCATAAGAGGGGATAATTTGTGCCTGTATGGTATTGTTCCTGTCTTGATACGTCAAAGCAGAAAGCCGGTTGCCGATGGATAGTTGGATTTTAAAACCGTCAATATTTACTGTAGGGTATTTTAAGGGCGTCCATTTGGCAATCACATCGGTTTTAATGGTAGCCAATGCCGCGCTTCCGGTAATGGCAACGGTATCTTCGGGCGTGGCTTTGGTAAATATAAACGGGCAGTCGTGCAGCCGCCCTGTAGCGGTAAATTCATTGCCCTGCAGAGACCCGGACAGGTTGACGTCGAAGTCGGACGTCAATCCCGAGCCCCTCGTTGCCCCGGCCAGTGCGGGGGTTGCATCCGCCAGCATGTGGATGTAGTTGTAAGTATCAAACATCAGGGTTGGGTATTGCATCGCTTTTAAACGGTAGCTGCTTTCTTTCGCAGTAGTGGCAGTGGTCATATCTATGTCTCCATACATCACTACGCGGTTATCGGGCGTAAACTTCACCCAAAAGCGATAGGCGCCGCCAGCAACGCCGCGGTCTTGTGTGCCTGCGGACACTAACCATCCGCATGGCGCACCGCAAAGAGCTTCCTGATAACCGGTTAATTGTGCCTGCAAACGTTCGTCGGGACCTTCTCCCAAAAGGTATTTTTCTTCTTCAGCGCATGACAAAAGGCTGAGCAGTGTGCCGGCGAGTAAAAAGTAAAAGTATTTTCTTTTCATATTATGCGTGTTATATTATTACAATGGTCAATTATTAATAGCTTCTTGCACGAAATCTACCAGGCCGTTTTTGGCGCCTGCGGATGTTTCGTAGAAATTAATGCCCCATGCCGTCTTAAAATAGCTGACAATGATAGTTTCTTTTGCGCGTAATCGGGCTGCGCCATCCGCAACGGTGCCGTTCACATAAGCGTCAAAGTTCTGCCGGCCCTGCGTTAATATATAGGCAATGGTTTCTGCAAAATCTTCGCTGGCGTTGGCGCGGGAATATTTAGAAACGAACCCTAACGGACGGAAAGCATTGTCTTGCGTGGCGTTCCATGATCCGGTATAAAACTCGGAACAAATACTCAGCCATTCCTCCGGGTATAGCACGGTTTGATGCAAGGTGTGGACAAATTCGTGATGAACCAGGCTGAATGTTTCCCCTATGTTCGCCGGATTGTTCTTGTTAAATGTATTTACGTTAAATATTGTAATTTTGTTTCCTCCTTCGGCTTTTCCAGCGGTGGGCGTATCGCCGTTATATTCAAGCGTGCCTACCAATATAAATCGCTTCAGTCCCATTCTTTTCATGAAATCATCCCCTCCCGCCTTTTCGTATGGGTGAATCCATACTTTCTTCGTAGTAATCATCAGGTCTTTCACCTTCGACTCATCTACCGGGACAAATACCTTTTGTAGGTTAACTTCATAGGGGTCCCATTTATATTTTACATCTATGTTGTAAGGTTGTACAAATTCCTCATACAGCCAGTCATCCAACTCCGTGTGTTCCCACTGGTCGCCCCCCATCCCCAGCAGCACCGCATCGGGATTTAACGCCTCTTCTTTTTCGCATGACACTGCTAGGGTAATCAGTGCAATGGCTAAATATATTTTTTTCATGATTTTTAATTTTAAGTTATGGTATAAATATATATTAATTAGTTGCGCGGATTGGCTTCCAAGCCCCAGTCGACGGCGCTTTCAGGAATTTGCCACATACGCCGTGGATCATCCGGCAGCAATGTTTGTACCTGATTGTTCATTGTAACATGATATACCGGTATTTTATAGCGTAAGATATCAAACCACCGGAAACCTTCCTGCACATATTCTGCATTTTTTGTTTCCAGTAAAGTAAGCATCAGGGCAATCTTGTCATCGCTCCATGTGGCGGCGCCGAAGGCATTGTATTGTTTCAGGAAATTTTCCCCCAGTGAAGCTGTCCAATGCGCATTGATTTTTTCTTGTGTTAATACCATTGTCGCCTCATTATATGCCGAACTTATGGTGCCTGATGCACTTCCCGAACGTTGCCGGTAGTACACATTCAAATCATTAATTGCCCGGCTGAATTGCTCCAGGTGAATTTCCGCTTCAATACGGTTGAGCAGGGCTTCTTCGGCCCGGATAAAGGGGAACATAATCATGGCTGTGCCTGTGGTGGAGGTCGTATAAAAGAAGTATTCCGTAAATTTACCCAAATAATAGGCGTCCCTGAAAGCAGTGCTGTAAAAACTGCTAAAAGGCCAATAGCCGCCTGTAATATTTCTTACCGTTGAACTGGGTAGGGTATTGCTCATGGTCCCATATTGACATGTCCATGAGCGGGCTAAAAGGGAATAGGTTTCCCTTAATAAGAAGTTATGCTTGTTAGAAGCCATCCGGAACTGGGCGCTTATTTCACTAAAGTTGGACGGCCATTGTTTAAAGGCGGCGAAATAAGTGGCCGCCCACACATTGGCCGGGTCGGTAGCAGACACATTCCCGTTGGCCGCTTTAACGGGAACCGGCACGATTTGTGAAGTTAAATCAATTACTTTTTGGTAATCACCCTTATACAGGTAGAAACGTGACGCAAAGGTGAGCGCCGCCTTGTCGGTAAAATGATAGGCAGGCACCTTAAACTGGCTTTCGAGCGGCAGGTTTTTCAATGCCTCCTCAAGGTCTTCCTCTATACGGGCATACACATATTCTACGGTAGTGCGGCTATAGGATACAAGGACTTTTGTTTCGGGTTGATCCACGTAAGGAACACCCGGAGCACTGTTGAACGTACCCGGGTCATACGGCGCCGCAAAAAGATTTACCAGCAGGAAGTGGGCAAAAGCCCGGCATAACAGGGCCTCGCTTCTTTGGTACTTATACTGTTCCGGATTGTTGGCGGCGTCAATGGCTGCCAAAGCATGGTTAGCGCCGGCAATGGCATAATAACAGGCATTCCAGAATCCGGTAGGGGCGTCGCTGTTTGTGGAAGGCAAGTCGCGCCAAAAATAGGCCTCTTCATTAAACATATATTGGTTGTAGCCGGCTTGGGGCGACAATCCCTGGCGAAAAGAAATGCCATCCCCCATTGCATTTACTATAAGGGCGTAATTGGCGTCCGGATAGGCCGAAGTCAATAACTGGCTGATTTTTTCCTGGGTGTCTAATTCCGTCCGGTTATCGGGTACGGTATCCAAAAAGGAATCGCAGCCCGGGAGTAAAAGCAGGATTACGATGAAGATACTGCTTGTTTTTATATGATGTTTCATTGTATAATTATTTTTATAAGGTTAAAATGAAATATTCAGCGATAAGGTTACTTGTTTCTGAATGGGTTGGGCTACCCCGCCGGCTATTTGAAATTCGGGGTCCTGGCCTTTCAATTTCTTGTCGGAATAAAGCAACCACAAATTGTTCCCGGTCAATGTACACGATATGGCTTTAATGCCGGCTAATTTTGCCGTAACCGCCTTTGGCAGGTTGTAACTTAACGAGACGCTTTTTAACCGTATAAAGCTTCCGTCGGCCACCCGGGCGTCGGAATAATTATACGTGTTGTACGGGTATGCGCTTCCCAGGGTCGAATAGGCATACGCATCGAGAATGCTCGGTATGTCGGTTATATTTTCGTCGCCCGGTTTTACCCACCGGTCGTAAAATTCTTTCGGCAACGCATCCATATCGGAATAAGACGATTTAAAGGCCGGATACAGGCGGATTTTATTGCCGAACTGATAACTGAAAAATACATTCAACGACAAGTCTTTCCACCGCAAGGTGTTGTTGATACCCCCGGTAATTGGCGGATCCACGGGGCCTTCATATTTCAAGTACTTCGTGGTGGTACTTTGCATATATGCCGTATTGGACACGCCGCCGTTTTCGTCAATAAACTGCGGCATCCCTTCGTTGTTCAATCCCTGATATACCACAGAGAACAGCGACGATACCGGATAGCCCTCCAGGTTTCCCCCTTCCGGCCGCACTAAATCGTAAATTCGTGGTGAGTTTTCGGAACGGGTAATTTCATTGTCTGCATAACCAAAAATGGTATTCATTCTCCATGTCCAATCCTGTGAACGAATAAAGGTAAATCCCAAAGTGATATCGACGCCTTTTCCTTTCATATCGGCATAATTGGCCATTTTCCTTGATTCGCCGCCAATGCCCGAAGTATTAATGATGCTGATTAAATCATAGCTGTTGCGGTTCCAGTATTCGGCAATCAGGTTAATACGGTTGTCAAACAACATGAGGTCGAAACCAAGATTAAAGGTGTAGGCTTTTTCCCACGTCAATTCAGTATTGGCTACCGATTCTAAAAACAGGGCTGATTCCGTTTCGCTGGTAAGCGGCCGGCGGGTTACCATGCTGTAAAACGTAGCGACAGCGCTGGCTAAATTGGGCGGCATGCTGGCCACCAATCCATAGCTGGCTTTAATATCTAAATTATTAATAAACCGCAGGCTGTTCATGAATGGCTCGCTGCTGATGTTCCATTTGCCGCTCACGGTCCAGGTGGGCAGCCAGCGCGCCGAAGAGGCGGCGCCCAACTGGTTGCTGCCCTCATAGCGGCCGGTTACGGCTACGGCGTAACGGTCTTTGAACAAATAGTCGGCGTTAAAATAAAAGGCAGCTCCGCGGTCCCTGGTGGTGGACATCGCATAATAAGCGCGGCCCGCTTCCGTTTCTTTTTTAATAATCCGCGGATCCAGGTAGGCGACCCCTCCATTATTATATTGGTAACCGAATCCATTGTTGGAATATGCCTGACGGTCGGCCGAGCGCACTTGCATCCCTGCTACCGCATTTACCTTGTGGTCTTCCCCGAACTGTTTATTGTAGTAAAAACTTCCGCGTACGTCGTAGCTCCACATCGTATTATCGAAACGGTTGTATAAACCGCCGTAAGGCATCACAACCACGGGCTCTTCGTTTGGATGGTCGGGGTCGTCATACAAATTCCGGTTACCGTCTTTAATCGTAGAATTGTAGTCCATGCGGTAAGATTCGGCCATATTGGAGCCTTCTTCCGCCATGTGCTCCCGTATGGTATTCATGTAACGTATCGCCCCAATGGTAGAAAACCGCAAATCTTTAGTGATTTTCACATTGGCTTCGCCCTGCAGTTTCACATCAATGACTTGTAGCTGCATCATGTTTTTTCCCAGTTCATTCAAAATATTAAACGGGGCGTAATTGCGTGTAAAATATTCGAGGTCGCCGTTTTCATCATACAAGGTCATGGCGCGGCTGGTATTCAAGGCATAACTGAACGGATTAATATCAAACTCCCGTTCATATTGACCGGCCACTACATTGCTTACGCGGTTTTGCGAGCCGGGCGTGTGCTGTTGCCGGAACGAACCGGTGGCGCCCACCGCCATATCCAGGATTTTATTCACGGTGTAGTCGTGACGGAAATTCATCGTATACCGGTTTACATCATCGGCAACCGTCCATCCGCTATCGTTGTAGAAACCAATGGAAGCATAGGTTTTGGATGTTTTCGAGCCGCTTGAAAAACTAAGCGAGTGCTCTTGCACAAATGAATTGCGGAAGAGCAAATCAAACCAGTCGGTATTGGCATACGCATACCGGTTGAGGAACGCCCGTTTGGCTTCCGGCGTATTTTCCAAGAGGAATTTACCGGTTTCCGGGTCATAGCTCTGTATATTGTAATACATTTTCCCATAGATGCCCCAGTTCGACGAATTAAGAATGTTGGTATTTAACCATCCGTTGCGTTCCAACTGCGCCAGCACAGACATCTGGTCGGCCGAGTTCATGATATTAAAATCACCGTACGCGGGTTTGAGTTGCACGGCATAATTTCCTGTATATTTGATTACCGGTTTCCCTTCCTGCCCCCGTTTTGTAGTGATTACCACCACGCCGTTCATGGCGCGTGCGCCGTAAAGTGCGGTGGCCGCCGCATCCTTCAAGATGTCGAACGACTCAATGTCGCTGGCATTCAACCCGGCCACCGCCGAGCCCAGCAAAGTCATCGGGTCGCCGCTGGCCAACTGGTCATTTGATACACTTACCATGTCTTCCAGAATAACGCCATCAACCACCCACAGCGGTTTGTTTTCGCCGTTAATAGAGGTGGCGCCGCGTACGCGGATTTTCGGCGCTGCGCCAAACGTACCCGACACATTCTGTACCGATACGCCGGCCGCACGTCCTTCCAACATACGGCCAACGTCCACAATCCCTTCCGCCTGGATGTCTTCCGTCTTTAGTTTTACGGACGACCCGGTAAAACTCCGTTTTTGGACCTGTTGAAATCCGGTAATGACTACCTCGTCCAACGCAATAGAAGACGGCCTCAGCTGTACGGAAACCTCTTTTCTTCCATCTATTGGCACTTCCTGTATTTCGTATCCGAGAAACGAAAACACCAGCACACCCGATGCGGGCGCGGTTATGGAATAAGCGCCGTTGTCGTCCGTCAAGGCAGAAGCGGTAGCGCCTTTTACAGCAACCGGGACAAACGGTAATGGCTCTTTCGTCGTAGCATCAGTTACTACTCCGGTAACTTTTATCTGCGCATGAAGAGCCCCCAGTCCTGTCATTGCAAAGAATAATAAAAATAAGGTTTTTTTCTTCATATTTTTTGTTTTAATTTGGTTCAATCAATATAATATATGGGGAACATCCGGGTAAAATTGCCCGTATCCGGAAAAGTATAAATCTCCTTTTTGAAAAGAAGGAGACTTGGATATATTAAAAAAGAATTGTAAATTCCGCGCGAAGCGGCAAACACACGCGTAACTACTTACACACGCCTGCGCTGTGTGTGTGTGTGTGTGTGTGTGTGTGTGTGTGTGTGTGTACAACCATGCGGGTTTGCGGCGTGGCAAACCATCGGTTGTTCAGCGTGTTGTAGAGTTTCTTTACACTCTCCTACTGCGGCGCGGTTTTCAGCAATATGTCGAAATTTGAAGGCCAAGGTTTTTTAGTTGGACGACTGTTAAATTGACATAATATGTAATACAGACACTAATGCAAACATAAATAAAAAATTGAATTATACAAAAAAATGAATAAAAATATTATAAAAATATATCAAGAGATTTATTTTTTTTACTATATTTGTAAAGAGAGAACAACAAGGTCTTTATGCATAAAAAAATAATTATCTACCAGGTATTGCCGCGATTGTTCGGGAATACAGTGGAAAATCAGGTATTTGGAGGGACGAGGGAGCAGAATGGCGTGGGGAAATTCAACGATTTTTCGGACAAAGCGCTGCGGGAAATTGCGGCGCTGGGCGTCACGCATGTGTGGTACACCGGCGTGATGGCGCACGCCACCGGCGACCATTTTCCCGAAGTGGTGAAAGGCCGGGCCGGCTCGCCATACGCCATTACCGACTATTACGACGTGGCGGCCGACCTGGCCGTGAACCCTGCACGCCGGATGGATGAATTTGAAGCGCTGGTGCACCGCACGCACAAGGCAGGCATGCAGGCGCTCCTCGATTTTGTGCCCAACCACGTGGCGCGCACCTACAGGTCTGTCGCCAAGCCAAAAGGCGTGAAGGATTTCGGGGACGACGACGATAGCACGAAACACTTCTCGCCGGAGAATGACTTTTATTATTTGGACGGCGATTTTGTGACGCCGGCGGGCGTCCAGCCCTTCGGCACGCCGTTCGACCCGGCGCAGGTGCGCTACACGGAGCGTCCGGCGCGTGCCACCGGTAACGACTGCTTCACGCCGCGCCCGTCGGTATTCGACTGGTATGAAACCGTGAAGCTGAACTACGGCGTTGATTATCAAGGCGGCGGCGCGCAGCATTTCTCGCCGGCGCCGGGCGTATGGAAAAAGATGCTCGACATCCTGCTGTTTTGGGCGGCGAAGAAAATCGACGGCTTCCGCTGCGACATGGCGGAAATGGTGCCGCCGGCCTTCTGGGCGTGGGCCTTGCCGCAAGTGAAAGCGCGCTATCCCGAAATTATTTTTATTGCCGAAACTTATCATCCGGAAGAATATTACAGTTACATTTTCAATGGGAAATTCGATTACCTCTACGATAAAGTTGGCTTGTACGACGCCCTGCGCGCTGTGATGTGCCACGGGCAGCCGGCGTCCACCATCACGAATTGCTGGCAGCGGGTAGAGGGCATCGGCGATAACATGTTGCGCTTCGTGGAAAATCATGACGAGCAGCGCGTGGCGTCGCCTTTCTTTGCGGGCGATGCGCGGAAGGCCTTACCGGCCATGCTGGTGTCGGCGGCCATGAACCAGGGCCCGGTGATGATTTACGCCGGGCAGGAAGTGGGCGAAAAGGCCGAAGGCGCTACCGGCTTCAGCGGCGATGATGGCCGCACTTCCATTTTTGACTACACCACCGTGCCGGCGCTCCGGCAATGGAACAATGGCGGGCGCTTCGACGGACAGTTGCTGACCGGTGCGCAAAAACAACTGCGCGACGATTATAAACAATTACTGAACTTTGTGGGCTCGTCGAACACGGTGGCCAAAGGCGCGTTCTATGACCTGATGTGGGCCAACACCGGCCGGCCGTTCATCGACAGGTGCTACCTGTTTTTGCGTTATACGAACACGGAAACGCTGCTTTTCGTTTGCTATTTTGATGCGCCTGACGCGGAACTGCACATCCACATTCCCGCACATGCGTTCGAGATGATGTATCTGCCGTCGGGGAAAGGCTATGCGCTGACGCCTTTGCTGCATGCTGCGCCGCCCGTGGAGCTGTCTGCCGACAACGAGCTAACGATGTCTGTGAAAGATTTCAGTTACGAAATTTACCGGTTTTCGGAAAAATAGCTATCTTTGTGAGAAAAAAGACTATGTTAGAAATTTCACAGAAAGCCAAGGAAATGCCTTTATCGGCCGTGCGTAAATTAGTGCCTTATGCCGAAGCAGCCAAGAAGCGTGGCGTAAAAGTGTATCACCTGAACATCGGCCAACCCGATGTGCACGCGCCGGAAGCGGCGCTGGCCGCGGTAAGGCGCAATGATTTGAAGTTGGTGTCGTATCCCCATTCGGCGGGAAATGAAAGCTACCGCGTGGGCTTGGTGAACTACTACCATAGCATTGGTATTGACGTTACGGTGAATGACATTATCGTCACCACCGGCGGCTCGGAAGCGTTGATATTCACCTTTATGATTTGCCTGAATCCGGGCGATGAGGTGATTGTGATGGAGCCGTTTTACACGAATTACCGCGCTTTTGCCCGCTGGGCGGATGTGAAGCTGTCGCCGGTGTCGAGCGGCAAACCCATGGATTTCACGTTGCCGCCGGTAGAGGCCTTTGAAAAAGCCATTACCCCGAAAACAAAAGCCGTGCTGCTGTGCAACCCCAGCAATCCTACGGGATACGTGTATACGAAAAGCGAATTGGAGGCGCTGGGCGCGCTGGTGAAAAAATACGACCTCTACCTCTTTGCCGACGAGGTGTACCGCGACTTCCTGTATGGCGACAAGCCCTTTCATTCTTGCATGGATTTGAAAGGCATAGCGCAAAATGTGGTATTGATTGATTCCGTGTCGAAGCGCTACAGCCTTTGCGGGGTGCGCGTTGGCGCGGTGGTGAGCCACAACAAAGATGTGATTGCTTCGGCGTTGCGATTTGCGCAGTCGCGCTTATGCTCGCCGGCCTATGGGCAAATAGCGGCCGAAGGCGCGTTGACCACGCCTCCCGAATATTTTGCCGCCATGCGCGACGAATACCGCCGCCGCCGCGACTACATGATTGGCGCGTTGAACAACATGAAAGGCGTGCACAGTCCCACGCCCGAAGGGGCTTTCTACACGGTGGCGCAGCTCCCGGTTGACGACTGCGACAAGTTCGCCCAGTGGGCGCTCGAATCGTTCGAGTACGAAAAACAAACGGTGATGCTTGCGCCGGCCTCAGGCTTCTACGTGACGCCCGGCCGCGGGCTGAACGAAGCGCGCATTGCCTACGTCCTGAATGTAGACGACCTGAAAAAGGCCATGCAGTGCCTTGAAATCGCCCTCCAGCAATATCCGGGACGGACGATATAATAAAAAGTGAAATTATAGTTTAGCACTATCCATATTTGCCAAATTGCTTAATACGAGGGTATGACTAAAATAAAATTTACAGGAAAAAGTGATTTTCTTTTTATTAGACAGTCAATTCATAGTGTACGCTTCGTCCGTCGCCCTGTGCAAGCAATACGCCAATTCCCGACAAATGCTGCAAATCGCGGGTGGCTGTAGCTTTTGATGTTTTTGCTATCGCCATGTACTTCCTCGCCGTTATTCCGCCTTCAAATCCTTTGTAGCCCGCATCCAGCATCTTTTTTACGACTTTATGCTCCCGCACGTTCAGTTCGTTTTTATATTTGTCGAAAAACCTTGTTTTTTGCAATGAAAATCCGACAATTTTAACCGCCTCTGTTTGCGCCTGTAAAATCACATTGGCAAAATAGGCAAGCCATCCGGTTATTTCCAGCGAGTTTTGCGCATCTTTGAGCGCCGCGTAATATTGTTTCCTGTTTTTTTCTATCACGCTTGACAGGCTCAACAATACCGGCCTGCGCAACGATTGCGCCAAACATTTTTCGGCAATTGCCCGCCCAATACGCCCGTTGCCGTCTTCAAAAGGATGAATACTCTCAAAATATAAATGGACTACGGACGTTTTAATCAACGCGTCGGTTACATTTGCATTGGTTTTATAATCGTTGTACCATCCGACAAATTTTTTCATTTCCTGCGGAACGCGCGCTGACGGCGGGGCTTCATAATGCACAATTTCCCTGCCGGTAGCCCCCGACACTACTTGCATCGGAGATGTGCCGGTACGCCATGTTCCCGCCTTTATCGTTCGGCTTCCTTCAAACAAAAGTTTGTGCCACCGCTTAATGTCAGTTTCGGCGAGGCGTTTATTGTATGAACTTCGCACGGCAACAAGTAAGTCCGACACGGCTTTGGCGCGTTTATCCTTTATGTGTGCCGGACTTGCGTTCAGCCCCAATTGATTTCTGATAGACGACATCACATCTTGCCGGCTGATAAATTCGCCTTCAATTCCGGATGTGGTTACGGCTTCCGAAATCATAAAACGAACCGTTTCCTCTTGCTGTCTGGCGATATCCATCCCTTGTAACAGGCCATTCATTGTGCCCGACAATTCCGAGAATTTAATTACGACGTCGTTTATTGCATCGCGGCTGTAGCTGAAATTTGCCCAATTTTTGTGTTGCCAATTATAAATCATATTTTATTTTTGAGCCGGTTAGTAAAAATATTCGGCTCACAAAAGTATGATTTTTGAGCCAAATAAACAAAATATAGGACTCATTTTTTTAGCAATTTTCAACTATTTGCACAGTTATTAAATTTTTTACTATCTTTGCAAAAAACGCCATTCTTATGAATCAGTCTAAACCGAAAGAACGCGCACTTATTTCTTTTGATTACGCCTTAAAGCGTTTGCTGCGCAATAAAGCCAATTACGATGTGCTGGAAGGCTTCCTGAGCGAGTTGCTCATGCGTGATATAAAGGTGCAGCGTATTTTGGAAAGCGAGAGCAACAAGCAGTACTACGACGACAAACACAACCAGGTGGATATTTTGGTAGAAGACGTTAACGGCGAGTTGGTGATTGTCGAATTGCAGTTCAATATCGAGATGGACTATTTTCAGCGCATGCTGTATGGCACAAGCAAAGTGATTGCCGAGCAAATGAAGCAGGGCGATGACTATGTAAACGTCAAAAAAGTATATTCCATCAATATTGTGTATTTTGACCTGGGGCAGGGCGCGGACTATGTGTATCATGGGAAGACGCATTTTAAGGGGTTGCACAAGCAGGACGAGTTGCAGCTGTCGGCGACGCAGCGCAAGGTTTTTGGCATACAGGAAGCGGGGGATATTTACCCCGAATACTACATTTTAAAGGTTAACAATTTTAATGATGTGGCCAAAGACCGGTTGGATGAGTGGATTTATTTCCT
>JAITIL010000109.1 GCA_031279475.1 Prevotellaceae bacterium
AGCGGTACTTGCGGTGCTTGCCGCAACCGCCGCCGAGCCCTCAGCGGTACTTGCGGTACTTGCCGCAACTGCCGCCGAGCCCTCAGCGGTACTTGCGGTACTTGCCGCAACCGCCGCCGAGCCCTCAGCCGTACTTGCGGTGCTTGCCGCAACCGCCGCCGAGCCCTCCATATCGATTTTAACCAATAAAAACTATAGGAATTATGAAAAAAATTGTAGCTATCATTATCCGGTTCGCTTATGAACATCTGCGGAACGAGTCGCATGTGGAATTCCATACCACGGTGAATACCCTGTTTAGCAGGTTTGGCCCCACTGCGCTGGGCATCGACGCGCTCTATGCCGTGTACAGCTCGCTGCTTGTTGAAGAGATAGACGCGCTCGACATTATCCGCAGGAGCGAACTCACCATCGAGATTGAGGAAAAAGACCAGGAGCGCGACAGTCTCTACCGCGGGTTTGTGGACAACGTGAAGTCGCAGCTCCACCATTTTGACCCCGTCAAGCGGGAGGCGGCGCGGAAAGTGGAAATCATCCTGGAGCATTATGGCAATATTGCGGCCAAGAGTCTCGACGAGGAAACGGCCGCTATCGATGACCTGTACCGCGAACTGCTGAAGCCGGAGAATTATCCGCAGGTGATTACCCTTGGGTTGGAGCCATGGATGGAAGAGTTGGTACAGGCGAGCCGCCGGCTGGAACAGTTGATGATGGACCGTTACAATGAGGCGGCCAAGCGTCCCAACGTCCACATGCGGAGCGTCCGTAGGGAGGTAGATAAGGTGTTCCGCGCTATCCTCGACCTGCTCGAGGCGCTGGTGCGGGTGAACGGGCCCGACACGAACAGGGCGTTCATCACCGAGTTGAATGTGGTGATGGGGCGCTACAAGGATATCATGGCGCAGGAAGCCGGGCGCCGTCACCCGGTGAAAGACCTCGGCGCGGGCGACCACACGGTGGTAGAGCCCATCCCAACGCAACCTTACACAGAAAAGCCCGTGACGGTGGTGCCGAAGGTGTATTACCGCGAAGACGGCAAGCAGACGGTACAACTTTCGCTCGGCGACGATTTCTCGGTAACCTACAAGAATAATGTGAATGTGGGCACGGCCGAGGTAACCATCCACGGCAAGGGCAATTACAAAGGGCAAAAGACGGTAACGTTTCATATCGCACGGTAAGTGCAGTCACTCCTCCCATAGTATGGAAGTATTTTTATTTATTTTATTACTTGTTATTGTTGGTACGGCAATTTTTATTTTTACTGTAGCCACTTTGCGGCAGAAGCGGAGGTGGATAAAGGGTGTTTGCAAAAAGGCGAGGAGGAGGATTAAATGTCGCCAACAGTCTATTGGCCTTGACCCAAACGATGCAACGGTATACTATAACATGGGGCTTGCCTATAAGAATTTAAAGGACTACCACGAAGCTATACGCTGTTATCAAAAAGCGGTGGCCATTGACCCGGACGATGCGGGCGCGTACTATAATATGGGACTTGCCTATAAGAATTTAAAGGATTACCGCGAAGCTATACGTTGCTACCAAAAGGCCGTTGCTATTAATCCGGATTATGCAGGCGCATATATTAATATGGGAAATGCCTGTTATGATTTACAGGACTGTCACGAAGCCATACGTTGCTACCAAAAGGCCGTTGCTATTAATCCGGATTATGCAACGGCATATTATAATATGGGGAATGCTTACTATGATTTACAGGACTACCGCGAAGCTATACGTTGTTACCAAAAGGCCGCCGCCATTAATCCGGATTATGCGGCCGAGTATATTAATATTGGGAATGCTTACTATAATTTAAAGGACTATCACGAAGCTATACGCTATTATCAAAAGGCCATCGCCGTTAACCCGGACGATGCAAGCGCATACAATAATATAGGAAGTATTTATAGTATTTTACAGGATTATCACGAAGCTATACAGTGTTTCAAAAAGGCCACAGCCATTTCTCCAAATTATAAGAGGGCGTATTATAACATGGTGCTTGCCTACTATCATTTAGGTGATGAGGAGGAACAGCTTAAATACCATCAGCAAGCCGCAAAGTTAGATGACGAAGCCGCGCAATAGCTTCTGTGGAGAGGGGGCGGCATGGCTGGGCAAATTGAAAAATTTGCGTATATTTGTAAAAAAAACAGGAAAGTTATGCAAGCCTACAAGTTTGATGCCCGTATTTCGAAAGATGGTGTTATCACCTTGCCTTTTGAGCCTGCGCTGTTCAACAGGGATGTGGAAATAACTATTGTGCCAAAACAAAAGTCCACCGCCCAAAATGTCCCGGACGGGTACATGACCCCCGAAGAATTTCGCACAAAGTCCAAAGCCAGCCTGACTAAAATACTAAGTGAACATGGTATTTATTAGCAACCAAGCAAAAGTAGACTTGGATAATATTGTTAGAAGTAATGCGTTATGTGGACGATATTGTCGATATTTGTTATTTGTTGGATGCTGCCGGTTATCGTCATAAGGCAACGTATGAGGAACATTTAAAACATGGTGCGTATACTTATTCCTACAAACGCAACAAAAAAACAACGTGGTATATTGTCTATGACATTGATTTGTGCGGTCATGTTTTTGTGAATAAAATCATCAATAATTACCTGACGGTTTCCTGACATATACTGCTGTTGCCAACGAAATTCACAACGCATGGTTCTTAGTCTTTAGCTTAACCCGCGCCAGTTCTTTTTGGTCGTCGGCGCGGATGACCGATGATATAAATTCGGCGGGATTGTTTTCTTGTGTGAAGATATAATATTGATTGCCCAATACCGCCTGCTGCAAAAAGTTCACCTCAATTTCGGCAATTTGGCGCGACAGTACGAAAGCGGCCGGGAAACTGTCAATCACCCATTGCACATAGCGCGAGTTGTTCACGTGCATGTTCACGTCGACGTCGCTCCACAGCACTGTTTTTAGCGCTCCCGGCGTTGTTGCCCCGGGCGCCGGGATTTTGTTTAATTTTTCGGCAATGGCGTGTTTGTTTTCCGGAATGAGGAACGATTGTTTCAGGGCGTCTACACGCTGCGGGCGGTGGGCGCCTTCGCTCAGGATATGCCAGGAAGAAGTGGCGGAAAACAGGTGGCGGCGTTGTGTGTCGTATCCTTCAAAATCGCGGTAGGCCGTGAGGATTTCGGGCTCCTTGCTCCACGTGTCGATGTGCAGTTCGTCGTTCCACTGTGGATATTCATACAGCAGTACTTTCACTTTCGCCAGCACCCAAAATTGTCCCTGCGTCTTTAGGTGGTCATAGCCAAAGCCCCGCAGTGTGGCGTGTTCCAAGGCTATTTCCTGCAAAAGGATAAACAGGCCGGGCAACGATAATTTTTTCCGGCCATCCACATAGTTGGTGTACAAACGGCGGGCGGCCGAATAAATTGGGGTGTTTTCTCCGTTCGTCATACGATACGTTTTTATGGTTGCGCATATTTCGATGGCGCCATTCGCCGGTGTTCGGCCAGCATAATGTCGTGCAACTTCACGGCGAGGTCTTTCACCGGCGTTTGCGTCACTTCTTCCACCGGGATTTCGGGCAGCACTTTGATGTAAAAATGCTGCTTGCGTTTCACCGCATGGCTGTGTTTCGGCGTCACGTCGTAGGCGCCGTCAATCACTACCGGCAGGATGGCTGTTTTGGTGAGGCGGGCAAGCATAAACGCGCCTTCTTTAAATTCGTGGATTTGGCCGTCTTTTGAGCGTGTTCCTTCGGGAAATATCATCACGCAAATGTTGTCTTTCAAATAATGCTGCGCTTCCCTAATCATGAGTTTCACGCTTGCGCCTTCGCCGCGTTTGATTAGGATGTCGCGGTGCATCAGCAGGGCCTGCCCGACAAAAGGCAACCACGCCGCTTCTTTCTTCGACACCCACTTGAAATAACGGGGTATTTTGTAGAGCAGGCAAATGTCGAGCATCGACTGGTGGTTGCTCACGATGATGTATGGCTTGTTGCGCTTTATGTTTTCCTTGCCGGTGTAGTGGATTTTCCACCACGGGCTTAACCAATAGTGCGACAATCCCCACAGGTAAGAATGGCCGTGTGTGATTTTGCGGTTCGAGTCGAACGGGAAGGTAAGTAGCACGACTATCCATCCGGTAACGAACATCAGCGGTTCCAGCAGCAACAGGATAATCCAGTAATAGACGGCATACACATTCCGCGATTTTTTTATCACTAATTCCTTATGTAAAAATGTGTAAAGCAGGTAAACCGCGCAGGCCAGCAACACGCCAAACAGCGCGCCGCACACCAGGTCGAGCGGATAATGCTTGCCCACGTAGATGCGGCTGTACGACGTCAGCGCCGCCCACCCGAAGATGCCCCGGGTAAACCACTTTTTCCGGAAGAACAGGGCCGAGAAAGTGGCGAGCCCGAATATATTGGCCGCATGGTTGGAGATAAAGCTGGCATATTGGCCGCCACAGGCTTCCAAAGAATAGATGAGCCCTTCAAATTCCAAACAGGGGCGCGGGCGCTGCACGGCGTGTTTAATCATCGCGCCGAAATAATCTGTTGAGGCAAAGGTGAGCGCAAGGGCCAGCAGCGCCAGCAGCCCCGGCCTCCACGCGCGTTTCCAAAACAGGAAGAAGATGACGCCGGCATACAGCAGTATCCACGACCATTGTCCCGACGCAAATACCATGACCGGGTCAAGGAAATCCACGTGCAATTTGTTGAGCGCCATAAACAGCGATTTGTCCCATTCTATAAGTTTATCGAACATATCTTTAATTTTCGTTTAGTGTTTTCCACAGCAAATCTTTTAACTCCGGGATACCTTGTCCCGAAACGGATGAAATGAAGCCATACGGTATCTTTTTTGGCAAATGCTTTTTAATTTCCCGCACCAATTCCTCATCCAGCATGTCGCTCTTTGATATGGCTAAAACCCTTTGTTTGTCGAGCAACTCGGGGTTGTACTGTTTCAATTCGTTGAGCAATATTTTATATTCCGCCACGATATCCCTGCTGT
This sequence comes from Prevotellaceae bacterium, assembly GCA_031279475.1. Lineage (GTDB taxonomy): Bacteria > Bacteroidota > Bacteroidia > Bacteroidales > UBA932 > JAIRLC01. The sequence continues at coordinate 5,004 of JAITIL010000109.1, forward strand.
CGGCAGGGACTAAAAAGAGCAATACCGCATTGCGTTCAATGTGCCGCAGGAAGCGCAATCCAAGCCCTTTGCCTTCGTGGGCGCCTTGAATAATGCCCGGGACGTCGGCCATCACAAACGACAGGTTGTCGTGGTAGGACACAATGCCCAAATTAGGCTCCAGCGTGGTAAAGGCATAGTCGGCGATTTTCGGTTTTGCCGCAGAAACCACCGACAGCAGGGTTGATTTTCCCGCATTGGGGAAGCCCACCAAACCCACGTCGGCCAGCAGTTTTAACTCCAGCACAAACCATCCTTCTTCGCGTGGCTCGCCGGGTTGGGCATAGCGCGGCGTTTGGTTGGTAGCCGATTTGAAGAAGGCGTTTCCCATGCCGCCGCGCCCGCCTTTGACCAATATTTTTGTTTCCCCGTCGGCTGTAATTTCAAACAACACTTCCCCCGTTTCCGCATTTTTAGCCACCGTACCCAGCGGCACATCCAAAAAGATATCTTCGCCGTCGGCGCCCGAGCACAATGCCCCGCTTCCCGGTTTCCCCGGGTCGGCCTTCACATGCTTGCGGTATTTAAGATGTATCAACGTCCACATTTGTTTATTGCCGCGGAGTATCACATGGCCGCCACGTCCGCCGTTGCCGCCGTCGGGGCCCCCCTTCGGGATATATTTCTCGCGCCGCAGGTGCATGGCTCCGCTGCCGCCGTCGCCGGAAGCGCAAAAGAAGCGCACATAATCGATAAAATTAGACATAAGATGCAATAAGTTTTTGTATGCCGAGAAAAGTTTCTTCCGGCGTATCGCCGCCATGTACCGTATGGAACTTGTGCTGCGCCCGGTAATAGTCTATAACCGGTTTGGTTTGCTTTTCGTAATTTTCAAAGCGCTTGCGGATAATCCCGATATCGGCGTCGTCGCCCCGCCCTTCGGTGACGGCGCGTTTCTGCAAACGCCGGATAATTACTTCTTCCGCCACATTCAATACCATCATAATATGAATTCCGGTGTTATGCACAGCCAGCATCCGGTCAAGCGACTCGGCCTGCGCCGTAGTGCGCGGAAAACCGTCGAAAATAAAACCTTTGCTTTCCTTATGCTGCTCCAGCCGTTCGCTAATCAAATCAATCACCACAGCGTCGGGCGCCAAAGAGCCGGCATTTATCAGGTGCTGCACTTCTTTTCCAAGCGGCGTGCCCCGTTTAATTTCATCACGCAGCAACTCGCCGGTAGAAAAATGTTTAAATCCATACCGCTCCACCAGCAGCGCCGCCTGTGTCCCCTTTCCCACACCGGGAGGGCCAAATAATACGATATTATACATAGTGTGTATCTCCTATTTATTTAACGCATAAATATCTTTAAGATTACGGCCTGCTTCATTGTAATCAAGTCCATAGCCCACAATAAAATCATTAGGAATTTCCATACCCACATAATCAATTTTATAATTTTCCCTGAATGCCGCCGGTTTATACAGCATCGTGGCAATCTTCACCGCCTTCGGCGACAGGCGCGCCAGGTCTTCCAAAAGTTGGGCAATGGTCGCCCCCGTATCAATGATATCTTCCAAAATAATTACCATACGGTTTTTAATATCCGTATTCAACCCTATCAGTTCCGTTATTTTCCCGGTTGACTGTGTGCCCGCATAGGAAGAATATTTAATAAACGACACTTCACAAACCATATCCATTAGCTTTAAAAGGTCGGCCGTAAACATGAATGCGCCATTTAATAAACTGATGAATAAAGGACTTTCATCCGCCATATCGGCGTTAATTTGCCGTGCCACCTTTTCTATCGCCTTTTGGATATCGGCATTTGCAATAGAAAGCGCAAAAGTTTTATCGTGTAACGTGATTTTTTTCATCGTCAATTTTTTATTTGCGAAAATAAGTATTATTTTTGTCTTTTCTAAATTTATTTTTAGATGACGGCATTAGTGAGCATAATTATGGGAAGCGTCTCCGACCTCAAAGTCATGGAGGAGGCGGCTAAATTTTTGGATGATATGGAAATACCGTTTGAAATTAACGCCTTATCGGCACACCGCACGCCCGATTTGGTTACCGGTTTCGCCAAAGAAGCGCACTCCCGGGGGGTTAAGGTAATCATTGCCGGCGCCGGCGGCGCTGCCCATTTGCCCGGTGTGATTGCCGCCCTCACGCCGCTGCCTGTGATTGGCGTTCCCATAAAGTCATCAAATTCCGTAGACGGATGGGATTCCATACTCTCCATCCTCCAAATGCCCGCAGGCATTCCGGTGGCCACCGTAGCGCTCGACGGCGCACGGAATGCCGGCATACTCGCCGCGCAAATCCTCGCCACTGCCGACATTGATTTATTTGCGAAAATTCAACAATTCAAATATAATTTAGCTCAAAAAATCACCACCGCCAACCACGAATTGCACAAAATACAATTTAAGTTCAAGGTTTAAAAAATTACTTGTTTTGAACAGCAAAACTTCCACTCTGGCTTGCCTGTTCTTCATTTCTACCGCGCTTGGCGCCCAAACAGGGTTATACCCGTTGGGGGCGGCGGCTGTAGGAATGGGAAACATCGCCACGCTTCAAACTGACGTGTGGTCGGCACTTGCTAATCCGGCAGGATTGGGCATTGCGCCCTCCTTTGCCGTGGGTATTCAACATGAACAGCGCTACTCAATACCCGGACTGGGCATTGATGCATTAGCCGCTGTATTCCCTGTGTTGGGCGGAGGAATTGGCCTCACGCTCGCCAATACAGGTTTCTCGGAGCAAGGTGAAAACCGCTTCGGGGTTCAGATAGGACGAAAGCTGGGAAGCAATATCTCGGCAGGCGTCGGTTTTCACGCCCATTTGCTGCGCTTCCCGGCCGGATACCGCAACGCCTTTGCACTAAGCGCCGGCGCCGGCATTTATGCCACACCGCTCCCGCATCTTTCCACGGGCGTTTACGTGTCAAACCTCAGTTTCTCACACTTCAACAACGAGGCGCGCGACCGCCTGCCGGTGGTCTTCCACTGGGGTTTGAGCTACGAAATAACGCCGGCTATTGCCTTGTACGCCGAAGTGGAAAAAGACGTTTATGCGCCGCTACGCGCGAAAACAGGTACAGAATGTCATGTATTTGATGTGTTATATGTCCGGTTGGGCGTGTTGTCGCAACCTTTTGAAGTACACTACGGCTTAGGTTACAGGTACCGCATTTTCCAAATTGACTTTGCTTTGTACCGCCATCCTGTTTTAGGGTTTTCGCCACAACTTTCATTTAGTATGACACTCCGATGAAAAGACTATTAACCGCTATGCCGCTGCTTCTTTTCCTGTTTTTATGTGTGCAGGCCCACGCGCAAAGCGATGATTTGCCCGATGCGGTAAGGCAAATTATTGAAGACGTCGCCGCCCGCGCCGAAGACGAAGACCCCGACCTGGCCGCGCTATACGACTTCTATGAAGCGTTACTTGAACACCCGCTAAACCTCAACAGCGCCACTGCCGAGGAACTGGCCGGATTGCAGCCGCTCACCGATTTTCAAATCCAAAGCCTGCTCGAGTATCGGAAAAACTACGGTCAATTGTACAGCATACACGAACTGCCGCTCATTCACGGCTTCAATGAACAGCTTGCTGCACAACTTGCGCCTTTTGTCACGGCAACGCCTGCGGATAAAAAAGCGCCGGAGCGTTTTTCAAACTATTTCACACGGGGGAAACACCAGGTGATGCTGCGCACCGCCCACACGATAGAAACACGAAAGGGCTACGGACAAACGGAAGAAGAAACAAGCCACTACTTAGGCTTCCCGTGGAGTTTATACATGCGCTACCGCTACAAGTATAAAAACAGCCTTCAATGGGGACTTACGGCGACAAATGGCGCAGGCGAGCCCTTCTTTAGCGGCGTGAACCGGTATGGGTTTGACTTTTATTCGGCGCACCTTATGCTTCAGGATGCAGGCATAATGAAACGCTTGGTTGTGGGCGACTATCAGGTTCAATTCGGACAGGGGCTCGTCGTGTGGGGCGGTTTTGCCACCCGGAAATCGGCAGACGCCATGGCGGTGAAAAAACAGGAACGGGGATTTACCGCCCACAGCGGAAGCGACGAAAACCGCTTCTTTCGCGGCATAGCCACCACCATAGCGCTTAAGCAATGGGATTTTTCCACCTTTGTATCATACAAGTTTATTGACGCTACCCGCGACAGTATTGGCTTTAAGACCCTGCAAACATCCGGCGCACACAATACTGCAACCACTGTTGCAGGCAAACACGGCTTGCCGGAATTTGTCACCGGCGGCAACATCACGCATAAATGGGAGCGCCTGAAAATAGGATGCACCGGCTTGTGGCACAGCTACGGCGCGGAGAACAACCGCGACCTCAAAAATTACAGTCGTTTTGAGTTGTCGGAAAAGCAAAATGCCAACATCGGTTTTGACTTCTATGCTTTCCTGAACAAAGTCGCCGCATTTGGTGAAATAGCCGCCGGCAGCAACGGCAAGGCCGCCGGTTTACTCGGGTTACAGTTTGACTTGTCGAATGATTTTCGCGTGTCGACCCTCTACAGGCATTACGACAAAGCCTACCAGGCGGTATATGCCAGGGGTTTTGGCGAGAACAGCAAAACCGCCAACGAACAAGGCTGGTATGTGGGGTTGCAATGGGTACCTTATCGCAAGTTAACCGTTTCCGCTTTCGCCGATATTTATTCCTTTCCCTGGATGAAATATAATGTGGACGCGCCCTCGTCGGGATGGGAATATACCCTGCGCGCCGCTTTCCAGGCCACTTCCGAAACACTTTTTTCGTTTCAGGTAAAACGAAGCTCAAAGGAAGGCAACAACAGCGCCGCCAACAGCGCCACCAAACAGATTGCAGGGACTAACGCCACCTCGTTACGCGGCAACATACGTTATGAGCTGCTTCCGGGACTACGCATGGAAGACCGGCTGGAATTGACATTTATCGACGGCGCAAATAGCGAATCGGGATTGTTGCTGTTTCATGACCTCAACTACAAGCACCGCACCTGGCCTGTCAAACTCTCCACCCGCATTGCCGTGTTCGACAGCGACAGCTGGGCTTCGCGTTTTTATGCGTATGAAAGCGATGTGCTATCTGCGTTCTCCATACCGGCCTACTATTCAAAAGGCGCACGATGGTTTTTGAATATGCAGTGCTCTTTCTGGAAACGGATTGACCTGTGGTTTCGCATCGCGCAAACCCACTATTTCGACAAAACAAGCATTGGAAGCGGCATAAACACTATTGAAGGCAGCCGCCAAACCGATGTGAAAGTACAACTGCGGATACAGCTTTAATGTGCTAATGGGGTTAATTTCTCGATGTGGTTAATTTAGAAGACCGGAAATAAATAAATTAGTGTGATAATGAAATTCGTTGTTCGTTGTAATTTCTTCGTTGTTAATTGACATGGGAAATGTCTGTAGTGGCGAACCTGTGTGTTTGCCATTGATGTTGGCAGTTGTTTTTCGCAGGAAAATAATATCGGTAGCCCCGGGTAAGTGTGCGTGGCGCCCGCCAGCCGGGGGGGGTGTGCGGATGCAAAGCCCGCGCTCCGCTTCGGCCCTGCAAGATTGCCTTTTCCATCAGGAAAGACACAGGATTTGCAGTAGGGCCAACGCTCAGCGTCGCCCTTACTTCTTCCTCTTCTCCTCGTCGGGCGACAGTACTGCCGACTGCTACTTTCCGCTCCCCCTTTCTCCGTGTTCCGTCAATTAGTCACATTAGCACATTATTAACATTGTTCATTTGTTCCTCAGCCCCATTGCGTGCAGGGCATGCAGCGGCAAGAAGTGGTTTGTTGCTTAATGACATTCCAGTAGCCTAATCACGCACGCAGCGAACACTCATGGCCGCGACCGAGGCGTCACCGCCGATGGTCATACCCGTGTGGTAGAGTATTAGGTTTTCATCAGGCGAACCACTACCAGCCCGGCGCGCGTTACGACCTGATTTCCATAATACCCCTTCGGAGGTCATCAGGCTTGTTCGATGTATGTGTATACTACCCGGAGTGTACGGCGTTTCATAACCTGGACCTATCCACCAACCGTCCTGGTAGAAATATCTGAGAACGCCGGTATAATCATCCGGATTAGAATAGACTAGTTGAGCCCATTCATTTCCGGTAGGGATGCGCCAATTAGTAGGACAAGGGCTGTTTTCAGGGAGCCAAGAACTGTTGATACTGGGCGTAGTATTCCAATTTTCTACCTCACCAGTAGCGGGCCATGGGGTTTTATTATCCCATTGATATAAATAACCGTCCATAAAAGGAGAAGCAGTAAAACTTCCCGGCATACCCACATCACAGAGCGCCCATGTTAAATCACCAATTTTGATACCTTTCACTGCTACCGTGAATGCATTTGAACTCTCCCAATCGCTACAACTCGCCGTTGTTGCCTGTCGGATATACGTATAAATCCCTTCGCTTTTATCTTCTAAAATAGTGTAGCTGCTGGAGTTAGCACCGGGTATCACCCTGCCATTTTCTAACCAACGGTAGGTTACAGTGGCCGTACCCGAACTTGCCGTTACCGTGTTATTAATGGTGTAGGAACCACACACATACACATCTATCGTCTGCGCCGCAACAGGCGCTACCGTACAGCCCAAGGCTGCGAAAAATAAAATTTGTTTGCTCATTGTTGTTTTCATGTTATATAAAATTATGAATTATAAATTATGAGTTATGAATTTTTTGGCTATTATCTATTGTTTATGTTCTATTGTCTGCCTTTTTATTCCGCGCGGAACACTGTCATCTTCATTCACACCGTTTGTTCTCCGCGCAGGTTTTCCCACGCGCATACCCACCCAGGATGGCGGGCGCTCCGCACCCTTACCCGGGGCTGCCGATGTGGTTTCCCTCTGGGAAACGGACGCCATTCCCCGTCGTTACCTGTGTCCTGTTTTTCACTAACCGTTAACCACTAATCACTAATCGTTAAAGAAAAGGGCTGCCGGCTTGCAACAGATGATATAGAAAGAAAGAAGAACTAATCACCGGCGAACCCTTTATTAACTAAGAACTATGAGAATTTGTTTAGTTGTTGAACTGTTTATTCGTAAATCGTAAATCAAAAATTATTGTTCATTGGTTTTATCCCTAATCATTAACAGTTAATCACTAATTTCATATATACAAAAAAATCACTTATCGCCAATACATAGTGCAACACCCACTGGAAGCAATTAAGATATTAAGAAATTAAGAGATTAAGAGATTAAGAAATTAAGAAAATACAACTACCTTCCTAATCACTTAATCGCTTAGTCACTTAATTACTAAAATAAGGGTAGCGCGAGCCTTAGAATAATTTATTTGATAAGGAGGTCTAGCAAAACCACATGACTAAATAAATCAGGCCCACACCAGTCTTTCTAATAATAATAATTGGAATGTGAAAAAAAGGAAAGTGTGGGCGCCGACCTTATTCCCCCAGTCATTTGTTCAGAAATTTTGCTAGTTTCCTTATCAGAGTATTAAAAGCGAGCGCCAACAAGTAATAAAAAGAACACAAAACTTTACGTTGCAAATATAAATACAATTTTTAGAATTCCAAATATAAAATTGTTAAAATATGTTATTAAAGTTATTTTTGTGGCAAGATTATAAATTACAGTATTTAAAGCGTCTTGATTTTAATCTTGTCGCCCGGGAAAATCTTTGATTTTTTTGTCATACTATTCAGTTGCATCAGGTCGTACCAGGTTATATCATCGTATAATTGCGATATGCTCCATAGCGTTTCTCCTTCCCGCACCACATGTGTTATCGCACTTCCTCCATTAGCACCCTTTTGGCCTTGATTGGGTTTTGTGGCTGACGCCACCACTTTTACAGGAGCGGCCTGCTTCATCTTCGTATAAATAACGAGTTTTTGCCCTGTACGAATGATGTTGCCCCGTATTCCGTTCCAATACCTGATGTCGTTAGTATAGACCTTGTATTTCACGGCCAGTCCGCCCAACGTTTCCCCTTCTTTCACCCGGTGTATGATTTTATTCCGGCCGTCAATGCCCTGTGGTTGATAACCCCGCGAGGCCACCTGTTTAATAATATTGGGGTTAAAATAAATACTGTCTTTATAGGTGTATATTTCTTTTTCCCTGTCTGCAAAAAGCGCAGTATATTCATAGGGAACACGCAATACGTAAGGGCGCTCGGCGCCCGGTACAATATCGTGCATGTATTGCGGATTAAAGTTGCGCAATTCATCAATAGGAATACCGACCACCTCCGAAACCTGTTCGAGGTGTAGCATTTTGTTCACCACAAAGGTGTCGATATGCGACGGCATGTATATTTTTTTCGGCGTTAAATGGTGCTCCTTATAGTAAGCCAGCACATAATTTGCCGCTATAAACGCAGGCACATAACCACGGGTTTCGCGCGGAAGGTAAGGATAAACATCCCAAAAATCGCGCTTGCCACCCGACCGGCGAATGGCTTTATTCACGTTCCCCGCCCCGCAATTGTAGGCGGCAATCGCCAGGCCCCAGTCGCCGAAAATATTGTACAAGTCTCTCATGTGACGGGCGGCCGCATGGGTAGAAGCAATGGGGTCAAAACGCTCGTCCACGTACGAATTCATGGTAAGCCCATACAATTTGGCAGTGCCATACATAAACTGCCACATCCCTTTCGCCCTCGCACGCGAAACGGCACGCGGGTTTAAGGCCGATTCAATAACAGCCATAGCCCGCAGTTCCACAGGCATATCATACTGATCCAATATTTCCTCGATTTGCGGAAAATAAAAATCGGAGAGCCCCAAAATCATTTCCGTTTTTTCAGGAATACGCTGGGTATAATAAATAATCTGGTTGCGCACAAGGTGGTTATAGGGCAAATTGATGATGCAGGGCAATGCTTTCAAGCGGGAGATATACACTTCATCGGGAAGCTCAAGCACAGGAATATCAAGTGGCTTGAGAAAATCGGAAGTGTCCTGCAAAGCATGCTGCATATACCAGAGAGACAACAGGCTGTCAATATTATTATCTACACCTATGTCTTGTACTTCATCGCCATTTACAATAATCGTCTCACCGGGGACAATCACAGTGTCCTGAGCCACGTTCCTGTCCACCTGTGCGGGCAGCAATGCCGGGAATACAATCAATAAAATAACAGCAAAAATGTAATTTTTCATATTCTAAAAAGTTAATCTTAATTTCATTCCAATAGCGGGCGTTTGTACGCCCGACGAGGCAAATACCTGATCATACATAATCGCAGGATGAATATCCATAGCCAAATTATCACTCACGTCGAAAGTTTTAAGGTGGGCGAAGACATTTGCATCCACAGCATTCAACACATAGAAAACAAGTGTCAGCAAAACCGCATAGTCACGGTCGCGACGATAGGAATCACGGTAATATTTCAAGTTGTCGGGCGTCATTCTTCCCTTAAATTCATCCACCGTTTCCGGATCATTATCTGTGGCTATATTATAGGCTGTACGGAAGCGTTCATACTGTGTGGTATTGTAATTAATCATATAATAGCCAAACGCAAATCCCATATATATAATTGGAATTTTCCAATACTGCCGGTTATAAGCCTGGCCCAGCCCCGGCAACATAAGAGAAAAAACAGTAGCCCGCTGCGGGAGAAAAGCTTTTGACGATTCATAAGATATAAGGCCATCCATCAGTCCCGCCCAATACACCAATCCCGCGCCGAGATAAAACAAGCGGCGGGTCCGGAGATACTGGCTGTCGCCGGTATCCATATACTTCATATTGTTGCGATACCCGCCATATAACAATCCGCCTACGCTGCCGTAAAGGACGGGCAATTTCCAATATTGCCGGTTATAAAGTTGCGAATAGCCCGGAATCGCAAGCGATACGGCCCATACCCGCGCAAGCGGTAAAGAGTCGCGTCCCAAAAAACCATGCAGGATATTCTTACTGAAAGGCCGTTTTATAGTTGACGGTTGAGGTTGAATATCCGTATGCAATTGGGCTTGCACATTAAAGCTGAAAAGCAGGATCAGTATGAATGCCGGATATTTTTTCACCAAATTATGTGTGCTATTCGTTAAGTTTTTTCAAAAAATGAGCTACTTCATCATCATTGTTGAAGTGTATGATAATTTTTCCTCCACCTTTTTCATTATGCTTCACATTCACATTATTGTTGAAGTATGCTCCTAAAAGTTCTATCAACCGGAAATAATTTTCGGGAAGTTCCGGCTCTGCAAGCGCCACGGCAGGCGTTTCAGGAGAAGCCGGCGCTTGTTGTTTTTTCACCATGTCTTCCACCTTGCGTACCGAAAGGTCTTCATCAATTACCTTCCGTGCAATTTTCAATTGCAGTTTTTCGTCACCTATGCCTATAAGCGCCCGCGCATGTCCCATCGACAATTTACGCTCGCGGACAAATACCTGTATTTCTGCCGGCAGCGTAAGCAGCCGGAGATAGTTGGTCACCGTAGTGCGTTTTTTTCCTACCTGTTCGCTCAACTCCTCTTGCGTCACCGCCAAATCATCCATCAGGCACTTAAAGCTGATAGCCACTTCAATCGGATTAAGGTCTTCGCGTTGAAGGTTTTCAATCAAGGCCAATTTAAGCAACTCCTCCTCGCCAACCGTGAGGATATAAACCGGCACAGCGGTTAATCCCGCTAACCGGGAAGCGCGAAACCGGCGCTCGCCACTGATAATTTGATAATGGCCTGCCGTTACTTCACGTACCGTAATAGGTTGGATAAGCCCCGACGTCTTTATGGATGTCGCAAGTTCGTGTAACGAATCTTCGTCAAAATGCTTCCGCGGCTGATTAGGGTTTGGCTGAATGGCGTCAATGGCAATTTCCGAAACGCCTTCGCGAGGAGACTCCTCTTGCGTTCCCGGTTGCCGCACCACACGTTCAGGATGAGGGTTCACCACACCTGCATCTCCCATCAATGCGCCAAGTCCACGTCCTAAAGCAGCTTGTTTTTTCATATTCTAATTCTAAAGATTATGCCTGCACTGGCGGTTTTTCATTTTTTTGCAATACTTCTTTCGCCAAATTCAAATAATTGTTAGAGCCCACCGACGCCGCATCGTAAAGGATTACCGGTTTCCCATAGGAGGGCGATTCGCTCAATTTCACGTTGCGCTGTACAATAGTCTGGAAGACCATATCGGGAAAATGGCGACGCACTTCTGCCACCACCTGGTTGGCCAAACGCAAACGGGCGTCATACATGGTGAGCAGGAAGCCCTCGATAGCCAACGATGGATTTAAACGGGTTTGCACAATCTTTACGGTATTCAGCAATTTCCCTAACCCTTCGAGCGCATAATATTCACACTGCACCGGAATGATTATCGAATGTGCGGCCGTCAAGGCGTTAACTGTAATCAAACCCAAGGAAGGAGAACAGTCAATAAAAATATAGTCATACTGATCCAATACCGGGACCAAAGCATTTTTAAACACCTGTTCACGGTCGGGCAATTGCAACATTTCAATTTCAGCGCCTACCAGGTCAATGTGCGAAGGCACCACATGCAAGCCGTCAATCTCGGTTTTTAGCAAAGCCTCCGATATATCCGACTGCCCAATCAAACATTCATAAATGGTAGTCCCCTGCATATTATTGACGTCAAAGCCCAATCCGGATGTTGCATTAGCCTGAGGGTCAGCATCGATGAGCAGCACTTTTTTTTCGAGCACCGCCAAGCTTGCGGCCAGGTTAATCGCCGTGGTAGTTTTTCCAACCCCCCCTTTTTGATTGGCAATTACAATGATTTTTCCCATAGCAATCGTCTTTTTATTAAATATAATCTGCAAATTTACAATTTTTTTTTATGCTTCTATAATTTTGTTGTAATTTTGTGCCGCCTAAATTTATATTGGATGGATAAGGCGATTAAAGACGGTTGGATGGTCATTGTAAATCCGAAAGCCGGTAACGGGTATGGATTAAGAGATTGGCCTATAATATCTAACCAAATGAGCAATAAAGGAATAACATTCGCGTGCATGTTCACCGAGCATAAGTACCATGCGGTGGAACTTACGGTAAAAGCCATCAAGGACGGCTACCGGAAGATTGTGGCTATTGGTGGCGACGGAACTGTGAACGAAATAGTTAATGGGATTTTCATCCAGCAGTTTGTACCCACGGTTGATATTTCATTGGCGGTAATTCCCACCGGGACAGGAAACGACTGGATGCGGATGTACGGCATTCCCAAGACTTATTCCGACGCTGTGCAGTCGTTGCTAACCCATTATACCGTTTTACAGGATGTGGGACTTATCAGTTATTACGAAACGCGGATACCACACCAGCGCTATATGGCAAATGCCGCGGGTATGGGTTTCGACGCCATGGTCAATCGCCGTTTCAACCGCCTGAAAGATGAAGGAAGGTGGAACAAACGCCTTTATATCAAAAGCACTTTGAACGAATTGTTTGTTTATCGTTCGCGGCATTTCAAGGTAACCGTCGACGGCAAAGTATTTTTCGACGATGCGGTATTCAGCGCCTCCGTGGGCATTGGAAAATATAACGGCGGCGGAATGATTCCCATGCCCAATGCGGTGGTCGACGACGGATTGTTTGACATCACGGTGATTAAACGAATTAATATCTTTAATGTGTTATGGCATTTCCCAAAATTATATAACGGGAAACTGTATAATTACTCGAAAGTGGTGGCTACACAAGGCCGGCATATTGTCATTGAAGTCCATCCCGAAAGTCCTATTGAAATAGACGGCGAAGCCATGGGATATTCCGCGTTCACTTTCGAGTTGGTGCCGCGCTCCATCAAAGTAGTAGTGGGGAAGGATTTTCAGCCATAGCGCACGAAAACTGGTCATTTATTAACCATCGGACAAACTGCTGTCTTGCATTTCCGTATCCTGTAACCTTGCCTGCATAATTATTCAATCATAGCATCAACATGTAGAAACGCGATAAATCGCATCTGCCGGGGAACGAGGAACGGAGAAACATGTCACGTTTTCCGTTCACCCTTCCTCCGTTGACGTTGACCGTTCCCCGGACATTAGCTGTAGCTCTTTCAACTGCGCCCCGTCGATTTTCGAAGGGGCGTCGAGCATCACGTCGCGGCCGGCGTTGTTTTTCGGGAAAGCGATGTAATCGCGAATGGTTTCCTGGCCGCCGAACAGCGCGCACCAGCGGTCGAAGCCAAAGGCGATGCCGCCGTGCGGGGGCGCGCCATACTTAAATGCGTTGATTATGAAACCGAACTTGTAGGCGGCTTCTTCTTTGGAAAAGCCCAACACTTCAAACATGCGTTGCTGCACTTTCGCATCGTAAATGCGGATGGAGCCGCCACCGATTTCGACGCCGTTGAGCACAAAGTCGTAGGCGTTGGCGTTGACTTGCGCCAGCAGGGCGTTGTCGTTGGTGTAGAATTTGTCGAGGTCGTCGGGTTTCGGCGCAGTGAAGGGGTGGTGCATGGCATAGAAGCGTTGCGTTTCCCCGTCCCATTCCAGTAGCGGGAAATCATACACCCACAGGGGCGCGAACACATCGTTCCGGCGCAGTCCCAGGCGGTTTCCCATTTCAATGCGGAGTGCGCCCAGGGCGTCCAGCGTTTTTTTGGCGTCGCCGGAGAGGATGAGCAGCAGGTCGCCTTCCCTGGCGGGGAACGCGGCGGCGGCTTGCTGCAATTCGTCGGGGGTGTAGAACTTGTCGATGCTCGACTTGACGCCCTCGGCGGTGAGGCGGACGTACGCCAGTCCCTTTGCGCCGATTTGCGGGCGCTTCACCCATTCGGTGAGTTCGTCGAGCTGCTTACGCGTGTACGTGGCGCCGCCTTCCACGCAGATGCCGCCGATGTATGCGGCGCTGTCGAACACGGCGAACCCTTTTCCCTTGAGCGCGCCGGTGAGGTTGGCGATGCGCATGTCGAAGCGGATGTCGGGCTTGTCGGAGCCGTAGTATTGCATGGCGTCGGCGTACGACATGCGGGGGAAGCTGGCGGTAAGTTCTTTCCGGAGCACGGTTTTGAAGAGGTGTTTGGCGAGGCCTTCAAACGTGCGCAGGACGTCTTCGCGTTCCACAAACGCCATTTCGCAGTCGATTTGCGTAAATTCGGGTTGGCGGTCGGCGCGCAGGTCTTCGTCGCGGAAGCAGCGCACGATTTGAAAGTAGCGGTCGTAGCCGCTCACCATGAGCAGTTGTTTGAAAGTTTGCGGGCTCTGCGGGAGGGCGTAAAACTCGCCGGGGTTCATCCGCGAGGGCACCACGAAATCGCGCGCGCCTTCAGGGGTCGACTTGATCAGGAACGGCGTTTCGATTTCCAGGAATTGCTGGCTGTCGAGATAGCTGCGGACTTCCCGCGCCATCTGGTGGCGCAGTTCGAGGGCGCGGCGTAGCGGGTTGCGGCGCAGGTCGAGGTAGCGGAACCGCGCGCGGAGTTCCTCTCCGCCGTCGCTCTCGTCCTCGATGGTGAAAGGCGGCGTTTCGGCAGCGTTCAGGACGTGCAGGGCGGTTACTGTGATTTCGACGTCGCCGGTGGGTATTTTGTTGTTTTTGCTGAGGCGTTCGGTTACGGCGCCAGTGGCTTGTATCACAAATTCGCGTCCCAGCCGGCTTGCAGCGTCTTTGATTTCGGCGGAAGCGCTGTCGTTTATCACGAGTTGGGTGATGCCGTAGCGGTCGCGCAGGTCGATGAACGTCATTCCGCCGAGGTTGCGGATGCGTTGCACCCAGCCGGCCAGCGTCACGCCGGTTCCTTTGTGTTGCAGGCGCAGCTCGCCGCAAGTGTGTGTTCTATACATGCAGTTCAGGGTTTACAATAAGTGATAGGCCACCGTGAGGCCGGCCATGACGATCGACACCATGCTCATGAGCTTGATGAGGATGTTGAGGCTGGGGCCGGAGGTGTCTTTGAACGGGTCGCCCACGGTGTCGCCCACTACGGTGGCCTTGTGACAGTCGCTGCCTTTGCCGCCGTGGTGGCCTTCTTCGATATACTTCTTGGCGTTGTCCCAGGCGCCGCCGGCGTTGGCCATGAAGATGGCCAGCACGAATCCTGCAGCGAGGCCTCCCACCAAAAGTCCCATAACGCCGCTCACGCCGAATACCAGCCCGGTGGCCACCGGCGCTATGATGGCGAGGAGCGAGGGGAAGAGCATTTCGCGTTGCGCCCCGCGGGTCGATATTTCCACGCAGCGGGCGTAGTCGGGTGTGGCTTCGCCGGCGAGGATGCCTTTGATTTCGCGGAACTGGCGGCGCACTTCGTTCACCATGCTTTGTGCGGCGCGGCCTACAGCGTTCATGGTTAATCCGCAGAAGAGGAACGCCATCATCGACCCGATGAACCTGCCGATGAGTACATTCGGGTTCATCAGGTTAATTTGGAAGTAATTCATGAAGTCGATAATCGACGCGCTGGCCGTGTCGACCTGCATGGTTGAGCCGTCGGGTTGGACGATAGAGAGGATGTGTTGCCCCACGTGTTGGAGGCCTATCTTCACCTCTTCGATATACGACGCCAGCAGCGCCAGCGCAGTGAGTGCGGCGGAGCCAATGGCGAAACCTTTGCCGGTGGCCGCGGTGGTGTTACCCAGCGCGTCGAGCGCGTCGGTGCGTTTGCGCACTTCGGGGTCGAGGCGGCTCATTTCGGCGTTGCCGCCGGCGTTGTCGGCAATAGGGCCGTAGGCGTCGGTGGCCAGCGTGATGCCGAGCGTGGAGAGCATCCCCACGGCGGCGATGCCTATGCCGTACAGGCCGAGGCTCAGGTTTTGCGCCGAGAGCATGTGGGCTACGTCGAAATTAATGGCGCAGAGGAACGCCATGACAATCGCCACGCAGATGGTCACCACCGGTATGGCGGTGGATATAAATCCCAGTCCGATGCCGGAGATGATGACGGTGGCCGGCCCTGTTTCCGCGCTTTTCGAGATGCGGCGGGTGGGGGCATAGGAGTGCGACGTATAATATTCCGTAGCCTGTCCAATGACGATGCCGGCGCACAGCCCGCTGATTACGGAGAACGAAAGGCCTACCCAGTTTTCCATGCCGAGGAGGTAGAGGATGCCAAACGTAAAGAGGGCGATGAGCGCCGAACTTATGTTCACGCCCTTACCCAGCGCGCCCAGCAGTTGTTTCATGTTGGCGCCTTCTTTGGTGCGCACTAAGAAAATGCCGATGATAGACAGGAAAATCCCTACGGCGGCAATCAGCATGGGGGCGAACACCGCTTTGAGCTGTATGCCGGGCGACAGGATATACGCCGAAGCGCCCAGCGCTGCAGTGGCAAGAATAGAGCCGCAGTAGCTTTCGTAGAGGTCGGCGCCCATGCCGGCCACGTCGCCCACATTATCGCCCACGTTATCGGCGATGGTAGCGGGGTTGCGCGGGTCGTCTTCGGGAATTCCGGCTTCCACTTTACCCACTAAGTCGGCGCCCACGTCGGCCGCTTTGGTGTAGATACCGCCGCCCACCCGGGCGAACAGGGCTTGTGTGGAGGCGCCCATCCCGAAGGTGAGCATGGTGGTGGTGATTACCACCATTTTTTGCGCGTCGGTAACGCCGTCCACGAAGTGGTTAAGGACAATGTACCACAGCGAAATGTCGAGCAGGCCGAGGCCTACGACCACCAGTCCCATTACGGCGCCCGAGCGGAACGCCACTTTCAGCCCGCTGTTGAGCGAGCGTTGTGCGGCGTTGGCCGTGCGTGCCGAGGCGAAAGTGGCGGTTTTCATGCCGATGAAGCCCGCCAGTCCGGAGAAAAATCCGCCGGTGAGGAAGGCGAACGGCACCCAGCGGTTTTGCACGCCCAGGCCGTAGGCCAGGAAGATGAAGAACAAAGCCAAAACCACAAAAACGATAATAACTACTTTATATTGTTGCCGGAGGTAGGCCATGGCGCCTTTGCGCACATACAGCGCAATTTCCTTCATCGTGGCCGAGCCTTCGCTCTCTTTCATCATATTCCTGAAGAAATACCAGGCAAAAAGCAGCGCCGTCACAGCGGCAGCGGGGATAAACCAGAATAGTTGTTGAGGTGTCATAAAATCATTTTTTTTGCAAAGGTAGCAAAATAATTATAAATTATGAGTTATGAATTATGGATGTAAATCGTAATTTGTAAATGATAAATTTGTCATTATTGACGGATTATTATTTGCGTAAGGAGTTAGGCTGGCGTTTATCGCGCAGTTTGGAGATGGCAGGGAGTATGCAGGCATTACAGATGGCCTTATCCACCGGTTCCTGCACAGGGGGACTTGTTCATCATTCCGATAGCAGCATTCAATATTGCAGTTCCCTACGGAGGAGACCATTGTTAGGAGAACGCGTTCGCCGGCCACCGGCGGGCGGCGGTTTTGTGGGGGTGGCGTTCCGTGAGGGATGCAGGCCCGGTAGAAATGGCATTCCCACCCCGCAAACAGCATCCTGTAGGGATGCGACCTTGTGACATTAGGCATTAATTTGTACGCATACCTGCCGGCATGCGCGGGTTAATTTCCCGCATTTTTCTACCGGTCGGAAATCCCTATGGGATTTTTTCACCTGACGTTATTAATGTTAATTTTTAATTGTAAAAATGTAAAAATCATGTAAATACGCGATTAATCGCATTTCTGTGTCCAACGGGGAAAACCCGCGCGGAGAACAAACGGTGTGAATGCAGATGACAGTGTTCCGCGCGGAACAAAAAGGCAGACAATAGACAAAAACAATGTGACTAATTAATGTGATTAATTGTTTAATGTGCTAATGTGATTAATTAATGTGACTAATTATTTAATGTGCTAATGTGACTAATTACCGGGGAACGGAAAGGAGCAGTGGGCAGTGGCAGTACTGTCGCCCGGCGAGGAGAGGAGGAGGAGATAAGGGCGACGCTGAGAGTCGGCCCTACTGCAAATCCTGTGTCTTTCTTACGAAAGGCAATCTTGCAAGACTGGAACGGGAAAGCGGCTGTTCAAATTGAACGGCCCCTTTTTTCTTCGTTGGGGCGGGGAAAGCCGGCAGGGGCAGTATTGATGGGGAACGGAGAAACGGGGAGCGGATTTTAGTTCTTAACTCTTAGTTCTTGACTTGAATAGGAGGCATGAGTAGCTTTTTCAATCGAGGGGTTTAGAAGGCCGTGCTGTTCGAGTAGCGCTTTTACCCGCTGGGCTACGGCGGGCGCTGGGTCAATGAGATGCACTTGTTCTCCGGCAATTTTTTTGATGGCGGGAATAAGAAACGGATAATGGGTACAGCCCAGCACAATGTGATCGGCGCCGGCGTCGATTATGGGACGGAGGTATTTTTCGAGCAGCCGGCACACTTCGGGGCTTTCGAGGTCGCCGGCCTCCACCAATTCCACCAAGCCGTCGCCGGATTGTTCGATGAGCGTCACCTGCGACGCGAAGCGCTCCAGCGTGTCGTGGTACAGGCGGCCTTTAAACGTGCCCCGGGTGGCCAGTACGCCCACCACGCCGCTTTTGGAGTGCAGGGCGGCCGGCTTCACCGCTGGTTCCATGCCCACAAAAGGCACGGCATACGTGTTGCGCAAGTGTGTGATGGCGGCGGCGGTGGCCGTGTTGCAAGCCACTACAACGAGCTTTACCTGTTTGGAAAGTAAAAACCTGGTGATGGTATCGGCGCGGGCAATAATCTCTTCCGCCGTGCGGATCCCGTAAGGGCAAAACGCCGTGTCGGCGTAATACACCGTGTGTTCATGCGGCAGCAGTCGCGTTACTTCACGCCACACGGAGCGCCCGCCAATGCCGGAATCGAAAAAACCAACAGGGGCGCCCGGCGCCAGGGAAACTGGCTTCTTCTTGTCGGTATTGTGTGTGATAGGTGTTACTTTTAATTGCTCCTTGCCGGAAGTTCTTTGGTAATATTCAGTTCTTTCTTCACTAAGGGGAGGACATCTATACTTTGCTCGGGGTTGAAGTACTGTAGCGCGCTTATGTCGAATACATACGTAAAACCTTCCTGTTTGGCGACTTTCTCAATGGCCTTGGCTGCTTTTTGAATAACGGGTTGCAACAACAATTGCTGCTGGCGCTGGAGTTCCTCTTGTGCGGTTCTTTGAAATTCTTCGGCACGAACACTCAGGTCTTGTATCTCTTTTTGTTTCGCTTCCAATATAGCGGCCGTCCAGGTGGCTTGTTTTTGCTGGTAAGTGGTGTACTTCGTTTGAAGTTCGAGCTGCATGGCCTGTATCTGCTCCTGCAGGTCTTTGGTGATGGTTTCCATCTTAACTTGTGCCGAATCGCGTTCGGGCATCAATACAATAAGTTCCTGGGTATTGATATGTCCGAATTTATAATTTTGAGCAGCTACGGCGTTAAAAAGCCCATTCAACAACACAAAAAATAATGTAATAAAGTGTTTCATAATAGTTAGTTTATAATACAAATATAATAATTTATCAATTAAAGCCCAATTTCCCAATTACTTTATCGCTAATGTCGTATCGTGGATTGGTAAACACCACAGAGGGATTGTTGGCAATATCGATAATAATGCCGTACCCGTCATCGGTGGCCACTTCTTTCACGGCGTTAGCCACCTTGTCCTGCAAGGGTTTCAGTAACTCTTCCGTTTTTTTGGCGAGACTGCCGTCCTGTCCGAAATACTTGCGTTGCATTTCTTTCACCGCCTGTTCTTTGGTGATAATCTCGTCTTCCCGCCGTTTTTTCATGTCTTCGGTAAGCAGCACCTTGTCGGCCTGGTAGGCCTTGTAAAGTTCATCTACTTTCTGGTAGCCGGCTTCCACTTCTTTTTGATATTCCTGGTTCAGGCGCTCCAGTTGGCCTTGCGCAGTTTTATAAGAAGGAATCTTATTCAAAATGGTTTCGGTATTGATATATCCGATTTTTTGCGCTGCGGCGATATTCATAACGCCAAGTATTGCGGCAAGGGTAAATAAAATTCGTTTCATAATAATCTGTGTTAATTTGTTAAACTTTGTGTAATTCGTATACTTACATAGGCATGCCAAAGGTGAAATGAATCTGACCGCCGCCGGCATTCGGATAATGGGGCACATTGTCGAAGCCGTAACCCCAGTCAATACCTAATGTGCCGACGATGGGCAACATGAGGCGCACGCCCACACCCGCCGAGCGCTTAATGGCAAAAGGATTGAACTTGTCAAACGTTGACCAGGCATTGCCGCCTTCAAAAAACACATACGCGAAAATATTCGCCTGGGGCTGCATAATCACAGGGTGGCGCAATTCCACCGTAAATTTATCGTAAATATGCCCGGCATAAGCGCCGTTTACCAGTGGCGTAACGGACGAGTTGACATATCCGCGCAAGGCGATGTTTTCCTGTCCGTAACGGTTAAACCCGCTCATACCGTCGCCTCCAAGTATAAACGCCTCAAACGGAGAGTAGCCCCAGTCGGCATTGTAATAAGCAAGGAAGCCGAACTGCGCCCGCGTCATGAGCACAAAATCACCAACAAGTTGTGTATATAAAGCGCCTTTAAACGTCCATTTATGATACTCAATCCACTTGTATCGTTCGTTATCGGATATGCTTGTATAATCTTTATCGGTAAAAAGGGAGTATGGAAGGGTTAACTGTAACCCTAATGAAAAGTCGGAACCCTTACGGGGATAAATGGGCTGGTCGGTAGAATTGCGTCCGAACACGACATTAAAACTGAAGTTGTTTGATTGTCCGTCGGAAAACAGGAAATACGACTGCCAATTGTTCAATATGTAGTGTTGCAGCGACACGCCGGTGTAGAGGGTGAAATAAGAGTCGGGCCACTTCAGCCGTTTCCCGATACCCACCGACAAGCCGTATGTTTCGAGCGATTGGGTGATGTTTTGATAGTAGTAGCCGTCGGTTTCGCGGGTATAGTAAGCCGACAGCGACAGCGATGTGGGTTTCTTGCCGCCTAACCAGGGCTCCACAAAACTGATGGATGTAGCGGTGTAGTAAGAACCATTCGTTTGAAAACGCAAGGCCAGTGTTTGCCCGTCGCCAGAGGGAATAGGACGCCACGCCCCTTTTTTTAACATCCGTCCCACAGAAAAATTAGAGAACTTCAACCCCACGGTTGCAATAAATGTATTGCCGCCGTAGCCGCCCGACAGTTCAATCTGGTCGTTTGATTTTTCTTCCACGTTATACGTAATATCGGCTGTGCCGTCGCGCTCATTGGGCGTTAGTTTCCACCCTTCATTCTGCACCATCAGTTTTTCAGCGTCAAAATTGTTTGATTGGGCCAATTCACGCAGTGAACGCTCAAAATCCGACTTGCTGAACAGGTTGCCCGGACGGGTCCACAATTCACGACGAATCACATGCTCGTTGGTCTTCGTATTCCCGGTAATGTTTACGCGGTTGAACGTGGCTTGCTTGCCCTCAAAAATGCGCATCTCAATGTCAATAGAATCTCCTGCGATGTTAATTTCAACAGGCTGTACATTGAAGAATAAATACCCCTGATCCATGTACTGGGTGCTCACCGACATTTGATCCTGATGCAACATTTTATCCATAGCCACCACGTCATACACATCGCCTTTTTTAATACCCAATATGTTGCTTAAAACCACAGACGGGATAATGGTGTTGCCTACCCATGTGATATCCCTGAAATAGTAACGCCGGCCTTCATCAATGTTGAACTTAATGCCTAACCGTTTATCGTTAATATAATATATCGAATCGGAAACAATCGCGGCGTCCCGGTATCCTTTCTCGTTGTAATACCGGATAAGGTTTTCCTTGTCGTTCGGATATTCTTCGTCATTGAATTTTTTACTGCTGAAAAGGTTTCGAAGGCGCATGTCTTTGGTTTTCTTCATGGATTTTCGCAACTTGCGATCCTTGATTTTTTCATTACCTTCAAAATAAATCCTTTTAATTTTTACCTTCTGGTTTTTTTTAATATCAAAAGTAACCTTTACCGCATTGGGCACCAGCGTATCGGCCTCCTGTATAATATTAACTTCCGCTTTCCGGAAACCTTTTTCGGCATAATACGATTTAATGGCGTCGGTAGAAACTTTGAGAAGATAATCCGATACCTCACTGCCACGTCGAAGATGAAGTTTTTCCCGCAAATCGTCGCGTTCGCCCTTTTTCGCACCATTAAAGTTCCAGGCCGACACACGCGGGCGTTCGGTCAGTTTAATGTCGAGGTATATTTTATCGCCCTCAACTTTTGTGGCGGAAACGGCAATATCGGAAAAGTGTCGTTGCGCCCAAAGTCTTTTCAAAGCAAGTGAAATATCTTCGTTGGGAATGGCGACCGTGTCGCCTTTGGCCACGCCGATAAACGAAAGTATCTGCTCGGGGTTGAGGTATTTTACGCCTGAAACAGTAATATCGGCAATAACAAATTCCTGAGGCTTTGCGGGGTCAAATGTGATATTTACCTTACCCGAATCGGCCGGTTGTTGCGCGGCAAGCGTTGTGGCTGCGGCGAAGAGCACAGGCACAACGAGTATTACGATGGCATAAAAGCGTATATATTTGGATAACTTCATATTTTAAAATAATCATGCAAAGGTAGAAAAAAATCCCATATTCTAAATGGTTTTTATTTGTTCGCCGGTTTGACCGAACCGGCGTTCACGTTTACTATATTCATTTATAGCCTCTAAGAAATGGTTTTCCCGAAAATCGGGCCACAAGAGGTCAAGGAAATAAAATTCGGTGTAAGCGGCTTGCCAAAGGAAGAAATTGCTGATGCGTTGTTCACCGCCGGTGCGGATGAGCAACTCGGGCTGCGGGATGCCGGCCGTAGAAAGATATTGCTCAAAATGCTCCGGCGTAAGGGGCGGCTTGCCGGCCGCCGCATAACGCGCTGCAGCTTGAAGAATGTCCCATTGCCCGCTATAGCTCAGCGCAAGAATGAGTACAAGCCCTTTATTATTTTTGGTGCTGGTTATACATTCGTTCAGTTTTTTCTGTACGTTCTCCGGTAAACTTGCGGTATTGCCGATACAGCGCAACTGTACGTTGTTCCTATGAAGTTCGGGCGTTTCTTTACGGATGGCGTCCACAAGAAGATGCATAAGATTGTCAATTTCTTCTTGGGGGCGCTTCCAATTTTCCTCGGAAAACGTGTAGAGCGTAAGGTATTGAACGCCCGATTTGCCGGCGGAAGTAATGGCTGCCCTCACAGCTTCAATGGCATTCCGGTGGCCGAAGATCCGTTTTAATCCCTGTCGCTTAGCCCAACGGCCATTGCCATCCATGATAATGGCTACGTGCCGGGGTATAATCATCGTTTGCTGGTTATTCATTTTTAATAGGATAGTCTAACTGTCTCACTCGTGATTTTTTAAAATAACGTGAAGATGGATTGTGCCTGTTGTAAGCAGGACAAGAACGATTATACTTTATGAGGTAAGATAAGGAAATCCCGAATGTTCCTGTCCAGTCGTTGTTAATAACCTGCGAATGTTCTTCATTCACGCCTTCATAAAAATCAATATCGTCATTAAAACTTATCCTGAACATCCATTCAACGCCCAAAGTAAGACGTTCAATGATGCACCACTTGGCGCCAATGCCCACCGGAATATCCAGAAGGAAAATGGATTTATTGGATTTCATGCTGTTTGACGAATGGGCATAAACGTCGGAAGACAGGAACGAGGCGCCCACACCCAGGTTGAGTAGTGGCGTGAAACGTTGCCCTTTACGGATATCAACCGCGTCGTAAGGCATGAAATTAAATTCGGCCAGGGCGTCGAAAAATAACATGGGACGCAGAAACTCCCAATTTTTCCCCCACGGGTCGGACGGGAAGCCTTCCATTTCCCCGGCGTTTCCGGTAATGTATGCGAAAGCCAAATTGCCGCGTAGCGAAAAATACCGGGCAACATTATACCGGGCCATAATTCCTCCATAAAAAAAAGGATTTTTAAACGGGGTAAGGTTGGGATTGAAATCCCCCATATAATAAGTGACGCCGGCAAGAAAGCCCACCTCAAGTTTATCGTTGTTGTTAAAACATTCAAAGCCGGCACGCTCTTGCGCCGGTAGCCGGACAAAGCCGGACAACAGGGCAAACAACAAAATTATGTGTTTAAATTTAAAAAAATCATACATTCTTATTAGACAACAGGGTTTATAAAAAGTTTAATATTATGCATTTCTTTTGTCGTACCCCCATGATAATTTTTCACACAGGGTACTGAAAAAACTACTTTCGTGCAACCTGATAATCTTAGCCGTGTAGGCGGCTTTCTCAAGTTGTATCTCGGTTCCCGAAGACACCTCGTAAAGACGGTTGTCAATGCTGATAACGGCAACACCTTTGCGGCTGACGACCTGTAATTTGATATGCGCGCTGTCGGCAATGACCAGCGGGCGCATGTTGAGGTTGTGCGAAGCGATAGGCGTGATAATAAAACTTTGCGAATCGGGCGCTACAATGGGGCCGCCGGCGCTCATGGAATAAGCTGTGGAGCCTGTGGGCGTAGCCACAAGCAGCCCGTCTGCCCAATAGTCGGGCAACTTCTCATCATTGACGGTTACACGCACCGTGACAAGGGATGGATGAAAATGCTGGACACCCACATCGTTGAGCGCATAAGGCGAATCGCTTGCCGGAAGAAATTGACCGGAGACTTTCAGCAACGTACGCGCCTCAATGCGGTAATCATGATGCAACAAGGCATTTAACGCCTGTTCGGAATGGCTGAGCGGCACCGTAGACAAAAAACCCAGGCGGCCAGTATTAATGCCGAATACAGGCGTATGGGAATAACAGGCAAGGCCTATGCTTTCCAAAAAAGTACCGTCGCCGCCGAGGCTTATGAGACAATGAATATCGGCAGGCAATCCGGTAAATATATCGTACCGGGCAGCATCGGCAGGCAAGTATGCGGCAAATGACCGGTGAACAAGTACCGCCACATCATGCCGGTTTAGCCACTGCAATAAACGGATGACTTCCGGTAAGTCTACCGGCTCTATTTGTCGTCCATAAAGCGCTACTACCATGAATGTGAATATTTTAATTCATTTTTGGGGAGTTTATTCCTCCATTGATAGAAAAAATTTTGACGAAGATATGATTTTTTATTGATTTATTGATGTAATTTTGCAATGAAATGACACGACTGAGTGTAAATATTAACAAAGTGGCCACCCTGCGTAATGCCAGGGGGGGAAATGTGCCCGATGTCATACAGGTGGCTAAGGATTGTGAGAAGTTTGGAGCACAGGGTATTACGGTGCACCCTCGCCCCGATGAACGGCATATCCGCCACGACGATGTTGTGGCTTTGCGCAAAGTGGTGCGCACCGAATTTAATATTGAAGGAAATCCGGAGCGCCGCTTCATGGATTTGGTGCTGAACGTGTTGCCGGAACAAGTGACGCTGGTGCCCGACGGGCATGATGCGCTGACGTCAAGTGCGGGATGGGATACGCACACACACCGCGATTTTTTACGTGAAATAATAAAAACATTCCAACAAAAAGGTATCAGGGTATCCGTATTTGTGGAGGCTGCGGCCGGCATGGTGCGGGGGGCGGCAGAAGCGGGCGCCGACAGGGTGGAATTATACACGGAACCCTACGCCGCACAATATGGCAAACAGCGGGAAATGGCCGTGACGCCTTTCGTAGAAGCAGCGCGGGAAGCGGCAAAATGTGGGCTGGGCTTGAATGCGGGACATGATTTGAATCTCGAAAACCTTCATTACTTCTACCGCATGGTGCCGGATTTGCTGGAGGTATCTATTGGTCATGCGCTCATCTGTGACGCCCTGTATCTCGGGCTGGAAGAAACCATACGGAGGTACAGGGAAGAACTAAGAACTAAAAGTTAAGAACTAAGGATATGAAAGTATTGAAAATAAAAAAAATGTTATTGATGGGGGCATGCTGGTGGGCTTGTATTCCTGCCTTTGCCCAACAGTTGCCGCAAGGCGTGGTGGTGTACGCGCTTCCCCTGACTTCGGTACAGATACAGGCCGAAGCCACCCGCGAAGTGTTTACGGCCGGGCCTTATGCGAAATTTGCAGCCAAGTATCTTGGCATTGAAGTATCTACCGAGAACAAGGAAAATTACAGCCTGAAAAACCTCCGCCTCATTTCTTTTGTGGAGGCCGACGCCGCTCAAACCTATACGGTGGCGTTGAAAGACAACAAATCAGCGACTAATTTTTTGACGATGACTGCCGCCGGACCAGTAGCCATGTTTGAACAAAACGCCGCTACTTCCATTTCGTGGCGCTTCGCCAATGCCGCGCGGGAAGCCGACTTTCATAATCGTGGAACGGTATCGAACTTGGCGAAAGAAACCACTACCCTCTACAAAACGGTGAAAACCAATGCCGGCTTCGAACGGGTGCCGGTACAACAAAGCCAGGTGGTGGAAAAGAATATGGAACGCCGCGCCGAAGAAACGGCAAACCAGATTTATTCGTTACGGAAAAAACGGATGGAATTAATTTCGGGTGATGCGGATAATCCGTTAAGCGGCGATGCTATGCGCGCGGTGCTCGAAGAAATTACGCGCCTCGAAGAAGCGTACATGAGCTTGTTTGCAGGCAAATCGTCTTTTGATACACAAACGATGACCTTCGACGTGGTACCCGATGCCGGGCAACCCAAGCAACTGTATGTGGCCTTCCGTTTTTCGGAAACACAAGGATTGCTTTCTTCCGCCAACCTTGCCGGCCGTCCTGTAGTACTTGAACTCACGCCCGAAAAAGAAGTAAAGGCCATGCCCTCCAACGCCTATGAGGTGGACAAGAAAGGAAAACGAATAAGCTACCGCATTCCCGAAATCGTACGGGCGCGCGTGCTCGACGGCCAAACAGTGTTACTGCAAACCCGCTTCCCCGTTTACCAGTTAGGAACGGTGATGACCTTGCCAATAGACTTTTAACGTTAACTTTTCCGGGTATTCTTTATCGACTGTATATTATCCCACGTCTTTTTGAAATCGTCGAAATTCATGTTTTGGTAATACTTCGTGTCGCTGGTATATTCAAGGTAAGGCTGAAACTGTTCCAACGATTGATAACCCGACGTATTGGTAATAGGTTGAAAATTCTCGTTAAAAAAGAAAATCGCGGGAAGGTTTTGTTTGTTGAATACATTCAGCAACATTGACGAAATAAAAAACTGCCCTGCTTTCGCCATCGTAAACCGCACCGCATAAAACCGTGTATTGATTTTCCCCACCACGCTACTGTCGGAAAGCGTTTCCTCCGTCATTTTTTGGCACCAATGGCAGTCTTCACTATACACCATAAAAAGAAAACTCCTGGACGTGTCGCGATGAAGCGTTTCCGCTTCTTCCAACGACAGCCAACGAATTCCGGCTTTCGGCAACGTGGTGTCGCCCGCAACCTCCTGGGCGGACAACGACGCCGAAACAACAAACAGCAACACGGTGATTAATAAACTACGCGTCATTCGGCAAAAAAAATTAATTGTTCATGTCCTGTATGATTTTGGGCCATTCCTGCATGAATTTTTCCCACTTCATTTTCTTGTAATAATCTTGCGCAATATATACGAGAATAGGCCGCAACTCTTCCGGCGTGCGGTATCCGGGAACTATTGAAATCAATTGCATGCTCTCATCCATGTAGGCAATCGTAGGATAACTCATTTGTCCGTTTAATATCTTTACAGCTAATTCGTGAGAACGATATTCCGGCTTAAAATTGTAGGTGTTTCCTCCTATTGTAATTGGCTTTTTCCCCTCCGCGTCTAATTTTACAGGGTAAAAATACGCATTCAAATAAGCCGCCACATCTTCCACCTGAAAAGTGTTTGCATCCATTCTCTTGCACCATCCGCACCAGTCGGTATAGACGTCAATAAAGAGTTTACGGGGCTCTTTGGCAATAAGTTTTTCCGCCTCTTCAATAGTAAACCACTTTACAGCGGTATTTTCCGGCGCCGTGCTGGCATCGGGTTGCGTGGCCATAACCTTTTGGGCCGTCAACAGGCATAAAAAGATTACTAATGTGAAAGTAGTTAACGTTTTATACATAATAAAAAGGTGTTAATGTATAGAAGTATCAAACCTCAAATATACGAAAAATATGTAAACAGACAACAAAATTAGTGTAATTTAACACCGATGAGGTGGGTAAATTCCTCACGTGTACGGATATCTTTCATAAAAGTGCCGGTGAAAGCCGACGTAGTGGCCACCGAATTTTGTTTTTGCACCCCACGCATTTGCATACACGTGTGCGCCGCCTCAATCACCACCGCCACGCCCAGCGGATTGAGGGTTTCCTGAATACAATCGCGGATTTGTACCGTGAGGCGTTCCTGCACCTGCATCCGGCGGGCGAAGGCCTCCACCACCCGCGCAATTTTGCTCAATCCGGTGATATACCCATTGGGAATATAGGCCACATGCGCCTTCCCATAAAACGGCAACATGTGATGTTCGCATAACGAATACAACTCAATATCTTTTACAAGCACCATTTGCTGGTATTCTTCCTTAAACAAAGCCGATTTCAAAATAGCCGCCGGGTCGGTATTATACCCTTGGGTAAGAAATTGCATCGACCGAGCCACCCGCTCGGGTGTTTTTTTCAGTCCGTCGCGCCCGACATCCTCCCCCAGCAAAGACAGAATAGCTTCATAATGTGACATTAACGCCTCAGTAATGTCTGCATCAAAATGTTCAACTTTTGTGTACATAAAATAAATCGTAAATTTACGGCAATTATACGAAAAAAAATTAAAATTCCGCTTTATGAAACTTCTTATTACGGCGGCTACGCCTGAAGAACTCCTGATAGCCCAACAATTGGCTGTTGTCACGCCGGAAACGTGCCACTGTGCGGTAACCGGCATCGGCCTGGCCCCCACGGCCTATCACACCCTCAGATATTTACAGGCCGGCCACTATGACTTGGCGGTGAATATTGGCATTGCCGGAAGTTTTACGGAGCAACTGCCTGTGGGCAGCGTATGCGCTGTAAATAAAGAATATTTCGGCGATTGCGGTATTCAAACCCCGAAAGGTTTTTTCACATTGTTTGACGAACATATTTTGCATGCCAATACGTTTCCTTTTGTGGATGGCGCGCTCCACGCCCCTGCGCAGCCCATGACGCACTTAGCCGGTATTCCGGCGGCTACAGGCGTTACGGTGCATACGGTGAGCGGCGAGCCGCAACGCATCGCCGAACTGCAGTTGCACTTCTCGCCCGACATTGAAACGATGGAGAGCGCCGCATTTTTTTATGTCTGCCTGCAGGAAAAAATCCCGTTCCTTGCCCTGCGCGCCATCTCCAACAAGGTAGAGCCCCGCGACAAATCGAAATGGAATATTCCGCTGGCCCTGCAAAATCTAAGCAATGTGTTGAGAAGTTATATATCTGAAAACGGGAATTCGTAACTTTCTTTATCGGGGCGGTTTTATCTGCGTCAGTATCGGCCTATTGGCTTAGGATTTCTTCAATCTTTTCTTTACTTAGGTTAGTGATGGTTTGGAGTTGCGCTATAGTAAACCCGTTACGCTTCCCACTAATAACTATGTTAATCAAACTTTTTTCCATACCAATGGCTTCGCCCTCTGCCCTTCCTTTTTCTATACCCTTTGCCATCCCCTTTGCCATGCCCTTTGCCATGCCCTTTGCCATACCTTTTGCCATACCCTCATCTAACGCATCAAGATAATACATACGCTCGGTGCGAATGGAATCCCAATAGCGGTCATACACATCAAGCTGGCCTTTGGTATAGGAACTGCTTTCTAAATATTGCACTGCTTCTTTGGTGATATCTTCCTCCAACAGCTCCGGCGGTATCTTTTCCGAGCCCTCCTGAATTTGAGTCAAAAACGTCAACCACAAATCATACAATTTTTTCTCGGCCCTGTTGCCCGGACGGAACTTAGGCAATTCGATAAACACGAACTCTAACCCTTCAATTTGTTTATCTTTGTTCTCTATATTGACGATCTTGTAGTCGTGGTAATATACCGACGAGTCGCTGTCGAAAGTTTCATTGACGAAACTCAGCGCATACACCGGTTGCAGGAACTTGTACTCCTTGGCCGAATCCAATTGCTTTATGTACGCTTTGGAAGCATTGAACAGCACACGACTTTTGAAACTGTCGGTCCAATACATCTGCATTTCTACAATAAACTTTCGTCCCATGTTATCGGTGCAGTGCACGTCCACAATGGAATCTTTCAATGCGGGAATTTCCGGCACCAATTCAGGCTGCTGGTATTTCAACGTAACGATTTGTTGCGACGTCTCCAAGGGTAACATGCTATTGAGCAAACTTTTGCATAAGTGCTCATGCTCACCGAAGATACGCTTAAAAGTTAAGTCATTTTTTGGATCAAGATAACGTGGCATTTCTTGTAAGATTTTCGATTTAACGGCACAAAGGTAGTTAAAAATTTCACATCTCCTAATTATTTGGGTCGGAAAAAGAGATAATTCACAAGTTTCTTTTTCATAAGGTCTTCCGGTCCCGCATTCTTGCTTTCGTCATCCGTAAATTTGTAAAATCCGATTATTTTCCTTACCTTTGTGGCGTCATGTTGCAGAAATTAGCGTTGAAAAGTAAATTCTCCATATTCTCTGTAGCGGTTGCCGCTTTCATGTTGGTGGCGTTCACGGCGACGCCGCACCACCATCATGGGGTGATGATGTGCCTGGTCACGGAACACCATAGAGAGGCGCATAACCACAATGCGGAACATGCGTGCGCCGCACACCATGGCGCCGGTGAAGAAAATCACGATACCGACGGTTGCTGTGTGGCAGAAGTGGAATACCTTGTTTCCGCCCAGCAGGAAATAACCTGTAAGCATTTCTCCTGTACGTTACATCACCCGCCTTTTCCGCTGTTACCGGCGCTTTTTGTGTGGGTAAACCTTTCCGATGACGCTGCCACAGCGTCCGGTAGAAAACACAAGTACCGGCCCGCTGTTTTACTTCCCGAATTTGCCTGCGCAGGCCAAATCCACGGCTTGCGGGCGCCCCCTGTTAGTTAAAAATATAAGAGTTAAGAATTAAAGCATTGGCGTCACTATTATTAAGAGAGTGGCGTCAGCGCTCATAATCTATAATCCATAATCCATAATTAAAATGAAATCACATATCATACATCATACATCATACATCATGTTACTCCTGTTTATTGCCGTGATGACTGCCGGATGTGGCGGACACGGCCATGACGGAAATGGCGCCGAAGAAAGCGGACACGAGCAAGAAACACACGCCGGCGAAATCATATTCAGTAAGGCGCAAGCCAGTGCCGCACAACTTGAGTTAGAAACAATCGCGCCGGGTACATTCAGCCAGGTGATAAAAACAAGCGGGCAATTGTTGCCGGCGCAAGGCGACGAAATAACGGTGGTGGCCACGTCGAGCGGCGTGGTGTCGTTTGCGCAAGCCGTTCTGTCGGAAGGCGCCGCCGTGAAGGAAGGCCAGGTGCTTGCCGGCATTTCAGCCAGGAACATGGTAGACGGCGATCCGGCCATCAGGGCGAAAATAGAATACGGAGCTGCACGGGCAGCATACGAACGCGCCGAAAGTCTGGTGAAGGACGACGTCATCTCAAAGAAAGATTTTGAACAGGCGCAACTGCGCTACGAGAGCGCAGAAACGGCCTACAATGCCTCGTTGAAAACGGTGACCTCGAAAGGAATGAACGTAATGGCGCCCGCGAGCGGCGTGGTGAGACGCCGGTGGGTGGACGAAGGCGAATATGTTGCCGTAGGGGAGCCCATCGTGAGCCTCGGCAAGAACAAACGGCTGCAACTGCGCGCCGACGTGCCGGCCATGTATTTCAAGAACTTGTCGCAAGTCTCCAGTGCACATTTCAAAATGCCTTACGACGACGTTACATACAAGCTGTCGGAACTGGACGGCCGGCTGCTGTCGGTGGGCGCTTCGATGAATCAAAGTTCGCCCTATCTTCCGGTAACGTTTGAGTTTCACAACACCGGCGCTTTCATTCCGGGCTCATTTGCGGAGATTTATTTATTGACTGCAACACAACATGACGTAGTCTCTGTACCGCTCACGGCGATAACGGAAGAACAGGGGTTATACTCCGTATATCTTCAATTAGACGAGGAAATGTATAAAAAACAAGAGGTGACGCTTGGGCCAAACGATGGCGTTCGCGTGCAAATCATCTCGGGATTGACGCCGGGCGACAAAGTGGTTTCGCAAGGGGTAACGCAGGTGAAATTGGCCGCCAACAGCGCCGTCATCCCGGAAGGACATTCACATTAAAATCTTAGATTTTAGATTGTTGATTTTAAATCGGATTTTATGAATGTAATGATTGAACAAATAAAAAATAGAAATCAACGAAATCCTGTCAATTATTGTTGCTTTCATTAAAACAACCAAGTTAAAAATCGCAAATCGTAAGTCGTAAATCAAAAATTGTACTTTATGCTAAACAAAATTATAAAATTATCATTGAATAACCGGTTGTTGGTGTGCATTGCGGGCATACTGCTTCTGCTGGGAGGGCTCTATACCGCCCTGTTCATGGAAGTGGACGTGTTCCCCGACCTCAACGCACCCACGGTGGTTGTCATGACCGAAGCCAAAGGCATGGCGCCGGAAGAAGTGGAACGGCTGGTTACTTTTCCGGTGGAAACCGTGGTGAATGGCGCTACCGGCGTGCGCCGCGTGCGCTCGTCGTCTACCACCGGATTCTCTATTGTGTGGGTAGAATTCGACTGGGGCACGGATATCTACCGCGCCCGGCAAATCGTTTCGGAGAAGCTGTCGGAAGTGAGCGGCTCGCTGCCCGCCAACGTCAACAAGCCCACGCTGGGGCCGCAGACGTCTATCCTGGGCGAACTGATGATTATCGGGCTAACGGCCGATACCACGTCTATGGAAACCCTGCGCACGCTCGCCGACTGGACAATCCGTCCGCGCTTGCTGGCTACCGGCGGCGTAGCGCAAGTGGCTGTGCTGGGTGGCGACATCAAAGAATACCAGCTGTTGCTCGACCCCGCGAAGATGAAACACTACGGAGTGAGCCTCAACGAGGTAATCGCTGCGGCGCAGGGCATGAACCAAAATGCCGCGGGCGGCGTGCTGTATGAATACGGGAACGAGTATATCATTCGCGGCGTGCTGGCCACCAACGACGTGGCGGCGCTGGGCAAAGCTGTGGTGAAAATGGCGAACGATACGCCGGTGACGCTCGAAAATATTGCTACCGTAAAAATCGGGGCGAAAGCGCCAAAGCTGGGCGTGGCTTCCGTACGCACACAACCGGCGGTGCTCATCACTATCACCAAGCAATCGCACACGAGCACCCTTGAGCTGACGAAGAAGCTCGACCAGTCGCTGGAAGAGCTGCAAAAGAACCTGCCGGCTGACGTGAAAATTTCGACCGATATTTTCCGACAGTCGCACTTTATCAATAGCGCCATCGGCAATATCCAAAAGGCGTTGCTCGAGGGCGGGATTTTCGTGGTTGTCATCCTGTTCATTTTCCTGATGAACGTGCGCACCACCCTGATTTCATTAGTGACCATTCCCCTGTCGCTGCTGGCGTCGATACTCACGCTCAAATTCATGGGGCTTACCATTAATACGATGAGCCTGGGCGGCATGGCTATTGCCATCGGCTCACTGGTTGACGACGCTATCGTGGATGTGGAGAACGTATTCAAACGCCTGCGCGAAAACCGCGCCAAGCCCGACAACCTGCGGCAACCCGTGAGAACGGTAATCTTCGAGGCCTCGAAAGAAGTGCGCCGGCCTATCTTCAATTCTACGCTGATTATCGTAACCAGTTTCGTGCCGTTGTTCTTCCTTTCGGGTATGGAAGGCCGGATGCTGGCCCCGCTGGGTATCGCGTTCATCGTGGCGTTATTTGCATCCACCGCTATTGCGTTAACGCTTACGCCGGTGTTGTGCAGTTATCTTCTACACAAAAACCGGAATACCGGGGAAGAGCGGGAGCCCTTTGTGGTGCGCCATCTGAAGAAGGTTTACGAAATAGCATTACGCTGGACGTTGCAGCATAAAAAAACAGTATTGGGCGTAACAGGCGCTTTACTTTTCGCCTCCATTATTCTTTTCTTTACGTTGGGACGCAGCTTCCTGCCTTCGTTCAACGAGGGTTCGTTTACCGTTAATGTGAGCACCGTGCCGGGAGTTTCACTGGAAGAATCGAACAAAATAGGACGGCAAGCGGAGCAACTGCTGCTCTCCATCCCGGAAATACAAACGGTGGCGCGGAAAACAGGACGCGCCGAACTCGACGAACACGCCCTGAACGTGAACATGTCGGAAATAGAAGCGCCTTTCCGCCTCGACAGGCGCTCGAAAGATGAGGTCATCGCCGAGATGCGCGAGAAGCTGAAGTCGCTGCCGGGCGTGAACATCGAAATTGGACAGCCTATTTCCCACCGCCTCGACGCCATGCTGTCGGGTACGCGGGCGAACATCGCGATAAAACTGTTCGGCGCCGACTTGAATAAATTATTTGAAACCGGTACGCAAATCAAAACAGCGATACAGGGAATTAAAGGTATTGCCGACCTGAACGTGGAACAGCAGGTGGAGCGCCCGCAACTGAAGATTACCCCGAAGCGCGACATGCTGGCGAAGTATGGCG
Organism: Prevotellaceae bacterium; assembly: GCA_031279475.1. Classification (GTDB taxonomy): domain Bacteria; phylum Bacteroidota; class Bacteroidia; order Bacteroidales; family UBA932; genus JAIRLC01. Next base: position 39,548 of record JAITIL010000109.1, read on the forward strand.
TCACGCTTCCGGATTTTGAACGTTTCATCAATGTCATGCTGGCCGGAGAAGTGATGTCGCAGGTGGTGGAGGGGAATAAATCGTTCGACCTCACGCTAAAAGTGAATGAAGAAAACCGCGCGGACATGGCTGTGATAAAAGCGCTGATGATTGACGCCAACGGCGGGAAAATCCCGCTCGACCATGTGGCAAATATCTCTTCAACCACCGGGCCAAATACCATCAATCGCGAAAACGTGGCGCGGAAAGTAGTTGTTTCGGCCAACGTGGCGGGACGCGACTTGCGCAGCACGGTGAATGAAATTCAACGTACAATAGCGGCCACCGTTACCCTGCCGGAGGGTTACCACGTTGAATACGGCGGACAGTTTGAAAGTGAACAGGCGGCCTCGCGTATCCTGCTATTGGCGTCGCTATTCGCCATCCTGATTATTTTCCTGTTGCTGTATAACGACTTCAAAAGCGCAAAACAGTCTACGGTTATTCTGCTAAATCTCCCGCTGGCGCTGATTGGCGGGGTATTTATCATTTTCTTCACAAGCAAAATCGTCAGTATTCCGGCTATCATCGGGTTTATTTCGCTTTTCGGCATCGCCACCCGCAACGGGATGCTGCTCCTGTCGCGCTACAACGACCTCCGCGCAAGCGGGCTTCCGGTGAGGGAATGTGTGCTGCAAGGGTCGCTCGACCGGCTGAACCCGATATTGATGACTGCGCTGACTTCGGCGCTGGCCTTGATTCCGCTTGCCTTGGGCGGCGACCTGCCCGGCAACGAAATTCAAAGTCCGATGGCGCAGGTGCTGCTCGGCGGCTTGCTGAGCTCCACACTGCTCAACGGATTTATTGTTCCGGTGATGTACCTCCTGACGGAAAACAATGAATAATGAACAATGAATAATATGAAAACAATATACCATAAAATCTTTTTTCTCCCGCTCCTTTTTTTAGGGTTGGGAGGCGCTCTGCCCCTTTGGGGACAGGGGAGCTCTGTGCCCGCCGTGTTGAACGCCATAGCAGAAAACAATACTGCGCTGAAAGCTCTGCGCGAAAACACCCGCGCGCAACAGCTGGAAAACCGGACAAACATCTTCCTGCCCGGTCCCGAAATAGGGTTTAACTATCTCCGGGGCACTCCGCAGGCTGTTGGAAGCCGCACGGACATTAGCGTTACGCAAACGTTCGATTTTGCCACCATACTGGGCCTGCGCAGCAAGACCGCCCGGCAACAGAACGTGCTGCTCGACCTGGAATATCGCACAGGCCTTATGAACATACTGCTGGAAGCCCGGCAGTATTGCATTGATGCAGTGTATTACAACGCCCTGAAGAAGGCGCTGGGACTCCGGTTGCAACGCGCGGAAACCATGGCGCGCAGCTACCGCGAACGCTTAGACCGCGGAGATGTGAGCATCCTGGAATATAATAAGGCGCAGTTGAACCTCACCGCCGTGCAGAGCGAAATGGCGCGTACGACGGTGGAACAAAAGGCGGCGCTGCAAGCCCTGCAACGGCTGAACGGTGGTGTTGCTGTGACGCTGGACGACGACAGCTATGACGGGGCCGCGCTGCCCGGCAGTTTCGACGCGTGGTTTGAGACCGCCGCATTGAAAAGTCCGGTGCTGGAAGCGGTGAACGGGGAAGTGGCGTTGCGCAAACAACAGGTGGGACTGGCGCAAGCCGGGAACTGGCCGGCGCTGTCGGCGGGCTACATGAGTGAACGCATAACGGGTGAAACGTTCCAGGGCCTCACCCTGGGCCTGTCGATTCCGCTGTGGGGGAACAGGAACCGCACCAAACAGGCTAAAGCGGCTGTGCGTGCGGCCGAGAGCAAGCAGGCCGACATGCGCCTCCAACTGTATGCGTACCTTCAAAGTGTATATGACCGCGCAGCGGGTTTGCGGGACATTGCCGCCGCCACGCGCCAATCGCTGCAAACACTCAACAGCACTGCGCTGCTGCAAAAGGCGCTCGACGCCGGCGAAATATCGCTGCTGAACTACCTGGTGGAAGTGGAATTGTATTACGACGCCATAACCCGGGCGCTGGAAGCCGAGCGCGACTTCGAGAAAGCCATCGCCGAACTGCGGGCTGTGGAGGCGATGTAGAAACGCGATTAATCGCGTCACATTGATGTTTCTAAAAAATTTGATTTTCATATTTTTACAATTAAGAATTAACATTAATAACGTCAGGTGAAAAAATCCCATAGGGATTTCCGCCCGGTAGAAAAATGCGGAAAATTAACCCGCGCATGCCGTAGGGGCAAACCTGCGTGTTTGCCCATTCACCATTGGACGTAGAGACGCGATTAATCGCGTCACATTGATGTTTCTAAAGATTTTGGTTTTCATATTTTTTAAAAATTTAAGAATTAACATTAATAACGTCAGGTGAAAAATCCCATCGGGATTTCCGCCCGGTAGAAAAATGCGGGAAATTAACCCGCGCATGCCGTAGGGGCAAACCTGCGTGTTTGCCCATTCACCATTATTTGCCCGTTCCCCGTTGGACGTAGAGACGCGATTAATCGCGTCACATTGATGTTTCTAAAGATTTTGATTTTCATATTTTTACAATTAAGAATTAACATTAATAACATCAGGTGAAAAAATCCCATCGGGATTTCCGCCCGGTAGAAAAATGCAGGAAATTAGCCCGCGCATGCCGTCTGGTATGCGTACAAATTCACAAAGGTCGCATCCCTACAGGATGTCGTTTGCGGGGGTGGGAATGCCATTTCTACCGGGCGTGTATCCCTCACGGGATGCCTACCGTGACGAAGGGCAGGTGCGGTAGTCGGTGGGTTCCTCCTCTCCGTTCGCTTCGCACATTCCAATCGGAACGACGGCGCTTTTGTAATTCGTTTAATTCGCATAAATTCGTGTGTAATTCGTATAATTCGTATTTTAATTCGTGTCTTTAAAAAAGGGCCGCCGGCTTGCAGCAGATGATATAGAAAGAAGAAGAACTAATCACCAGCGAACCCTTTATTAACTAAGAACTAAGAGTTAAGAACTAAGAATTTCATTAATCACATTGGCACATTAAATAATTAATCACATTAATTAGGCACATTGTTTTTGTCTACTGTCTGCCTTTTTGTTCCGCGCGGAACACTGTCATCTGCATTCACACCGTTTGTTCTCCGCGCGGGTTTTCCTGTGCACATGTCCACCCCGGGTGGCGGGCGTTGCATGCAACGCCCCAACATCGCTCCTTGCACGGGGGTATGCGTGTTGCGTCCCGTCGGGAAACGGACGCCGTTCTCCGTCTTTACCTGTGTCCTGATTTTCACTAACCGTTAACCACTAATCACTAACCGCTAATTTTATATATACAATAATATCGTATATCGCAAAAATATTGCAATGCACACTAACAGTGATTAAGTAATTAAGAAAAATACAAATACCGTCTAACAACTTTCATTTGTTTCTTAGGTGTAAACTTAAAAAGCACGAGCCTAAAATATCCCAAAAGAAGGTTAAGCAAAACCCACAAAATAGATAAATTAGGCCCGTGCTGCTTGAACACAGGCGCTAACCTAAAGCCTCTATTTTGTTTTTTGGAACTTGCTTATTTCTTTTAAGAGCGCTTAAAGCTAACACGTAGAATTATACAAAGAACATAAAAGTTTATGCTGCATAATATAAATATATTTTTTGAAATTCAAAATATAAAGTTGGTAGAATGTGTTATAAAATTTGGATGATTATATACAATATTGCTGATGCAAACAAAACGGCGCATCGATAAGATGCGCCGTTTTAAATTACAACCTGAACGATTTATCTACCAAAAAGGAACGTAATGTATTTGTTGGTTCTCCGCCCAAGCAATACTTACATCCTGATATGCTTTTACCCGTTCTTGTTCCGCTTCTGCATTTTTTTCTATTCGCAGCTGCTCCAATTGCTTACTTTTTTCTTCCATTGTCCTTTGGAATTGCAATTCTTCTTTTTTCTCAGCCTCAGCCCTATCATCCAATTCTTTTACGCGTTGCGCAATTTTTCTGGATAGCGCCATAGCCTGATCAAAGCAATTTGAACTGGGGTCAATCTTTACCAATACAGCGCCCGCTTCCCCTGCCGCTTCTATATTTTGCCCAACATTCCAAGTGTTGTTAGCCTCATTGAGCACGATTTGACACTCGCGGTCTATTTTTTTCTGATACACCGCATCGGCCTCATCCATGGCCCTTTTCCAGCAATCTGCGCACACATCCGGGACAGAAGTCAACTTCCACAAGGCCTCCTCATATTTCTGCGAAGCGGCAAGCGTTTGCGCCTCTCTGATGACAAAGTCGCATTGCGTATTAAAATAATCCACAATTTTAGAAGCGCCTAAATCCATGAGTTTTTTGTAAGCGGGGTCTGTCACTTTAATATTCTTCAAGGCATTGGTATACGCTTTTGTGTCGTTGTCGCCAATGCCGGTCACCGAGGAGGTGTGGCTGGAAAAAACTTTTCCCTCAAAGCCGTCGCCTACATAAAACGTAATATCCAGCTTGTAAGCCTGTTTGGGTGGCGCTGTAGAAGTGATATATTTCTCCTGCACAACGACGTTTGCCGTAAGAATAAACCGCGAGTATCCGGGATGGGCGGCAACTCCCTGCTTTGAAGCAATCTGTGTGAGCTTGTTCTGCAAATTATTCCGCGCCTCTGCCGTCATTCCTTTAATATTACCGGATACCCATACGGATAAGGCTAAATTCTTTTTACCACCATTGCTTGCGGTTTGCTGCGCATAAGCGCAATAAACACCGCACATAAAGATGACACAAAAAAACAACTTACAATTTTTCATACTTCATTGTATTTACAGGTTATTTTTCGCCAAGTACAAGTTGCGCCTGCCCTAAGCCCTTCATCATCAATTTAGCCTCAATCTGGTATTTATCCCTCAACATTCTTTGCAGTCCCACGGCCCATCCGCGCGTGTCAAGCGCCCGGTTTTTATCATTATACAGGGGGATGCGAACTTGTTCAAACAGCATGATTTTTTCGGTAGCATCGGTTGTCGAGAATCGTTGATTAACCGTATTGCCGGCTACCCAGTCTTCAATAATGTCGCGCAGTTCACTTCCGTCATACTCCGATTCCAAATCGCCGTCAAAGGAGTCCCACACCCTGATACGGAGCGCCACTTCGCGGCCATTGGCGGCCATATCGTCAAAATGCGATTGAAGCTGAGCATTGAAATTATCAATATGCGCCAGTACCGCCTCTACCAACAATACGGGCACTTCCGACGAGAAGGAAGGTTGTCCCGCACCCGAAGCGCCGGCAACCTGTTTGTCGGTGTAGGCGTCCAGACCTTGCAAGATGAAAGTAACGGTTTTCTTAGGTCCTGTTTTACTAACTGTCCATGTCAGTTGCATCCAAATATCGGCTTTAGCCACTTGCTTCAGTTTGTCAATCGGACTTTCTGCCACTTCCGCACCACTCTTGCTTGTGAGTACGGCGTCTTCTGCCGCTTGATTCTCCAGTGTTTTCAGCGACGACTCCAAATTTTTCAGCGGAAATCCCCGTTCCTGCATCAGTTCGTTGATTTTGCTGATCACCAAAAGCAAATCGGCGTCGCTTTGCAGGGCTTCCTTGTAGTTCGGCACTTTAACTTGCGTTCCCTGGTTATCATACGTGGTCATATAACCGTTTTGATTGCACCACACATCGCTTGGGACAACCATAATGGTGGGTTTTTTAGCCTGTGAATAAACAATTGTACCCAGCCCACAGAACAAAACTGCAATAAAAATTCTCACTGTTTTCATAATTGCTTATTTAGAAAATATCTCCCAATTTATTGATGATGCCGGCATTTTCCAATTCTTTCCTCAAGGCATCTTTATTGACCGAAACAATTATTCCGACTTTATATTCCTTTCCTATTTTTATCCGGTCGCCGGCGGCAATAGCTACATCATGGCTATTGCTGAGATTGACGAATTTCATATATCCGCCCCCGTCAGCAAAGAAAGCGTCGAAGAAGTCTTTTCTCTCGGTGGCTATTTTGAAATCGCTTACCAAAGGTTTTTGCGAAGGAACACCACGTGTACTGGTAAATCCCTTGAATATAATACCATGAACGGCATTTTTCTTGGCTTGCTCAGTAGCCACATTGGGATTTTTGGAATATGACCACACCTTCACCTGGTAGGTGCCTTGCACTCCAACGCCGACAGCGTCAAGTTCGTATCTCCACTGTTGTGTGTCTATATCCGCTGCTTTCTTAGCGGTACCACACGCTGCCATCATCAGCGCGACGGCAATAAACATACACCATGTTCTTATTGTTTCCATGAATTTTTTATTTTTAAATTAGTATTAGCTTTTTATTTTTACGGATTTACTATTTTACTTGCTTTAACAACATACCCGGCTGTGCTTTTTTCACTTCTTTGAACGTGGTAGCCGTAATAGGATTACCTTCCTTGTCTTTCACTTCTACTTCGGGCGCTTCGCCGGCATTATAGCGGTTGTCCCACACAAGCTTTTTATCAACACTGGTTTTCCCGACAGAAACATATTTTGTCCGTCCGGTATTAGGATCTTGCGTTATTTCCAATACTTCAAATTTTTCGCCGCCTTTTAACCCTTCTTTCATGCCTATTTTGGCCGTAAGCGGGCTATCGGTTAGCACGGGCACTTTTGGTTTGAATACGTCATGGTCTTTTTGTAATTCGGCAAACACGTTGTCAATGTTGCGCACCTCCACCTTATCGATAATCTGTTCTTTTGTTTTATCGCCGGCGAAGAGAATTACGCTTGTATTTTTTTGTGAGCCGACCAGTTCCAATTTAAAAATATCGGAACTGTCAAACGCTTCAGGGTTTTCCCATAAGTCGTCATAGAATACCGTAGCAATAGAATCGTTCCATGCCAGTTTATACAGCCATGTTTTTGAGAATAGGGAATATCCTTCTTTCGTTTTATTGTAAAGTATTTCTGCGGCCTTTTCTGCAGCTATCTTTGCCAGCGGATTAGAGATATTGTTAGCTGCTATCAATGCCACATCCCTAATTATACCGGCAACTATTTCATTTTTGAAAAATGTAAATTGGGTGAATGTCACGAATGTATTATTGATAAGCTCCTCTCCCGCATCGGCAAGGGCGCCCGTGCCTTTAGCCTGTTGTTGCGCTATGGTTACATCAAGTTCGCTCGCATTATAAAAACCACGGTTTCCAACAAGCTCCATATCAAATTTCCCATCGGCTGAACGGTTAAACCACGTAGCTACCAGCTGTTTGGCAATCTGTTGTTCTTTGATGGCTTGGTCTATTTCCGCTTGAATATCTGTTTTCCCTTGTACAAGATTTGCGATCTCTTTTGTGTTAAGCGTATCTCCACTGCCAACTTTGATGGTTTTAGTAGAAATATCATGTTTGTTATACTTATCCGGGAACGGATAACTGTTCCACGAATTCAGCACGATATCTTTGTTCTCAAAATTATTGGCATCAATGAGAATCATCGCCAGGGAACTACGGCGATATTTAAAACTTTCTGTCGTTTGGGCTTTTGTACCAACAATACCCAGCATACATACAGCGGCTAAGAGGAAAATCAATTTTTTCATAAATTTAGTTTTTAATAATTTATAATTTAAAAGTATATTCTAACACAATATTATAATATACCGCAATAAAACCATGAGCTACTTTATTTTATTCGATTTTTTAATTTTTAGGATAAGGCAATAAAATGTATTGATTATTAATTCTTTGTTTAATACATTAATACAAAGGTAAAGTCAATTTTCAACATTTCCAAATTTTCAAGTTACAATTTTTAGTATCGAAATTCGCCTTTTTCACTTTTGATGGTCAAACTTGTTTGGGAAGCGGACTCTACACGGCCTGTCACCCGCGCATCAACACCATATTTTTGAGAGATGGCGATTAACTTTTCGGCACAATCGGGCGCTACGTACAACTCCATGCGATGTCCCATGTTAAACACTTTGTACATTTCGTTCCATCCGGCGCCCGACTCCTGCTGTATCAACCCGAACAAGGACGGAACGGGAAACAGGTTGTCTTTAATAATGTGCAGGTTTTCTACAAAATGCAGTATTTTGGTTTGCGCACCACCCGAGCAATGCACCATGCCGTGAATCTGCGGACGGTGGTGCTGCAGCATTTCGCGCACTACGGGAGCATAGGTGCGTGTGGGCGATAACACCAGTTTGCCGTATGTAAGGCCGGTGTGCGGATCAATACCGGTGAGTGTTTTCGTGCCGGAATACACCAGCTCTTCGGGGATGGCGCTGTCGTACGTTTCGGGATACAGGGCGGCCAGCGTATGCGCAAATACATCGTGGCGCGCCGAGGTGAGGCCGTTACTGCCCATGCCGCCGTTGTATTCTTTTTCATAAACCGCTTGGCCAAACGACGCCAGTCCCACAATCACATCGCCGGGCTGGATGTTGGCATTGTTGATGATATCGGCGCGTCTGGCGCGTGCAATTACCGTGCTGTCCACAATCACCGTGCGCACCAAATCACCCACGTCGGCTGTTTCGCCGCCTGTGAGGTGCAGATGGACGCCCCACTGCCGCAAGTCGTCAATAAAATCTTGCGTACCCTGAATAATGGCCGAAACGACTTCGCCCGGGATGATGTTTTTGTTTCGCCCAATAGTGGATGACAACAACATGTTGCCGGTAATGCCCACGCACAACAAGTCGTCGGTATTCATCACGATGGCGTCTTGCGCAATGCCGCGCCACACGCTGAGGTCGCCGGTGGCGCGCCAATAAGCGTATGCCAGCGCCGACTTGGTGCCGGCGCCGTCGGCATGCATTACGAGGCAATAATCGGGGTCGCCGGTCAATATATCGGGTATCACTTTGCAAAACGCCTTTGGGAAAAGACCTTTATCGATGTGTTGTATCGCCCGGTGGACGTCTTCTTTCGAGGCCGATACCCCGCGACGGTCATAACGTGTTTGCATAGCTCTACGGTTGTAGTATATAATTATCGCCCAGCACCTGAAACTCGGTGCGGCGGTTTAAGCGGTGACAAATTTCCTGCTGTTCCTCGTTTTTCAAACTGTTGATGTAGCGCTCATCCAGCTTGACGCCCACGCGCAGAAAGGGGTATTGCCCGGCTATTGCGGCGTCCACTACTTTAGGTTGCGACTCGCCCAGTCCCACCGCATCCATGCGTCCTTCGGCAATGGCGTGCCTGATTAAGTAATCCACCACCGCCTGTGCGCGTTGTTGCGACATGGCATAGTTGGTCTCGTCACTGCCACGGTTGTCGGTGTGTGCACGCAGTTCGATGACGAGCGTGGGATTATCGTTCATAATAGTGATTAACGAATCGAGCGCCGCGCGGGAGTTGTCGGTGAGCGTGGCTTTCCCAAATTCGAAAAAGATGTTGGGAATTTCAATCGGCTTGTCGGTCGGCGTCAGCCAAATGGTATCGTGGTGCGTATAATCCGTTTCCCATCCGCGCGACGAAAAACGGATTTTCCCATTCAGGTAGCCCTTGTGCGAAGCCACCGCCAGGTAATCCGTTTCCTTATCAACACGAAATTCAATCGTCCCATCTTCTCCCGCTTTACGGCGTAACGAAAAACCGTTGCTTCCTACCAATCGCACTTCGGAAGCCGGAAGCGTGGCTTTTGTTTTTATATTTTTCACGAGCGCCGAAAAATAAAATTCCACATTACGTTGCACATCTCCCGTGAAAGCATAAATATTATCGTCGCTTCTGGCTACTCTTTCGGAAAGCCTGCGGTTAGATGTGAAAAATCCACGGTCGTTGTCACGTTCAAAAATAATGGCGAAGTCGTCGGCCGGAGAATTGAGGGGCTCGCCTGCGTTTTCCACAGCCCACCCGGCGCCGTTGGCAGTGGCTTTAAAGATATCAAGCCCGCCCAAGCCCGCATGTCCGTCGGAAGCAAAATATAAAGCGCCGCCGGCATGTGCAAAAGGGAACATTTCATTTCCTCCGGTGTTGACGTCCTGGCCTAAATTGATGGGCTCTCCCCACGTATCGGTTTCGCTGTCGCGCGTTACTTTCCAAATGTCCATGCCGCCATGGCCGTCCGGCAAGTCGGATGCGAAATACAAGGTCAATTCGTCGGCAGCCAGCGTGGGATGCGCCACTGTGATACTGTCGTCGGCTATCGGCAGTTTCACCGGCTCTTCCCACTGGTCGTCCTTCCTGCGGGCAGTGTAAATTGAGCAGCCCGTTTTTTCGCGTTTTATCTTGCCGCAACGGGTGAAATACAACAGGGTATAGTCGCTGTTGAACGTGCAGGCGCCATCTTCCCGCTTACTTTTCAGTATTTCTTCATCCACCGGGAAGGGCTTACCCCACGCGCCCCTGCGCGAAAACACAGTCGCATAAAGATTGCTCGAAGGCTCGCCGGTCACGTCATACACCTTGCTTCTTTTGGCTTTGCGTGACGAAGTAAAATACAACACTTCATAGTCGCCCGAAGCATACGCCGGGGCATAATCATTATAGCGGGTATTCAAACTTGCCACTACGCTGATGCTGTATTTCGACTGTGATGGATGGCTCTTAGCCCACTCCACGGCGGCTAACAATGAATCGGCCAAACGACTGTCGGGCTCATACTTCTTATAAAGCAGGAGCTGTTCGCTTGCCCTGTCATAATCTTTATTACACAACAGCACTTGCCCATAACGTAAATACACCTCATGCAGTTCGGGCGTGCGCCGCCGGAACATGCGTTCATAAGCGGCCTGCGCCTCCTTGTATTTGCCGGTGGCGCGATAGCTTTCGCCCAAACGAAAATTCAACAGGTCTATCTCGTCCCTGTTGAGTTTTTTCGCCAGGCTGCTTTTCGAAGAGAGCGCCTTGTAACTTTTGGCAGCCTTGTAATAGCCGCCTTCCTCGAAAGTTTGGTTGGCTTTATTAAACCTTGCCCTCACGCTGCAGGAAGCCAAAAGCAAAGCCGACAAACCGATGTATAAGAATATCCTTTTCAATGGGCCAATGATTCACACGTTCATTTTGCCCACAAATATACGTGAATTTTCCGAAATGGCATAAATTACCTCAGGAAAAGCAACTCGCGGTATTTGGGCAAGGGCCACAGCTCGTCATCCACGATAATTTCAAGATGGTCGATGCGATTGCGTATGTGCTGCATAAAAGGAATAATCGTGTTGGAATAAGTTCTGGCGCGCTTGTGTATATCATCAATGGCGTTGGCTTTCTTGCGGGCTTCCACCATATCGGCAACCCCGTTACGAATGTCAATAATGTATGACGAGATGGTGCGCAAGGTGTCGATTTGCGGGTTGGCAAGGGTATTGTATTCTTTTGCGGAATAAATTTCTTTCAGGCCGCGCAGGTTTTCAATCAGTAAATTCTGATACCGGATGGCAGTGGGAATAATGTGGTTGATGGCCAAATCGCCCAATACGCGCGATTCGATTTGCAACTTCTTCATGAATATCTCGTTTTGTATTTCATGGCGGGCTTCAATTTCCTTGTCTAAGAAGAGCCCCAGGTCCGTGAATAACTTTTTCGAAGCCGGCTCGAGAAGTGCATCGAATGCCGAAGGCACGTCTTTAATGCCGCGCAGGCCGCGCTGCTTGGCTTCTTTCACCCATTCGGCCGAATAGCCGTTGCCCTCAAAACGAATGGCTTTCGATTCCTGAATAAACACGCGAAGGATTTGAAAAATCGCTTCGTCTTTTTTCACACCTTTATCTATCAGTTTGTCCACCGCCCGGCTGAAACGGTTGAGCTGTTGCGCCACGGCAGCATTGAGTATCAACGAAGGCCACGCCACATTGGCCGACGACCCCACGGCGCGGAACTCAAAGCGGTTGCCGGTGAACGCGAAGGGCGACGTGCGGTTGCGGTCGGTATTGTCGGGTAATATCTCAGGAATCTTTCCTACCACATCAAGTTTCAAGGTGGTTTTTTCGTCGGGCGTCATCTTCTTGTTTCCCACGCGTTCTTCAATTTCATTAAGCACTTTCGTGAGCGTTTTCCCTACAAAAATCGACATCACGGCAGGCGGCGCTTCGTTGGCGCCCAGGCGGTGCGAGTTGTTGAGCGACATGATGCCCGCCATGAGCAGGTAGTGGTGCTCAAATACGGCACGGATAGAGGCCACGAAAAACGTAAGAAATTGCAGGTTGTTGCGCGGCGTCTTGCCGGGCGAAAGCAGGTTCACGTCGGTGTTGGTGCGCATTGACCAGTTGCAGTGCTTGCCCGAGCCATTAACACCTTCAAAGGGTTTTTCGTGGAAAATCACTTTGAGTTTATGTTTCTTGGCAATGCGGCGCATGAGCATCACCATCATCTGGTTGTGATCTACCGCCAAGTTGGCTTCGGTGTACACTGGCGCAAACTCGAACTGGTTAGGCGCTACTTCGTTGTGGCGGGTTTTAAGCGGCACGCCCAGCTTGTAGGCTTCCACTTCAAAATCTTTCATGAATGCCATGACGCGCGACGGGATAGCGCCGAAATAATGGTCTTCGAGCTGTTGGTTTTTAGCGGCGGCGTGTCCCATGAGTGTCCGGTTAGTTTGCATCAGGTCGGGACGGGCGCGGTAGAGGGCGTTGTCTACCACGAAATATTCCTGTTCGAGGCCCAGCGTGGCCTGCACGCGGGTCACGTCCTTGTCGAAATATTGGCACACCTTGACCGCCGCCTTTTCCAGCGCTTGCAGCGATTTGAGGTGCGGGGTTTTATAGTCGAGCGCTTCGCCGGTATAGGACACGAAAATACTGGGAATACACAGCGTGTCTTCTACAATAAATGCCGGAGATGAAGGGTCCCATGCAGTGTAGCCGCGGGCTTCGAACGTATTGCGCAGGCCGCCGCTGGGAAAGCTGGAAGCGTCGGGCTCCTGCTGTACTAAGAGGTCGCCGCGGAAATTTTCAAACGCGCCGCCGCCCTTGGCCGGTTCGATGAACGATTCGTGTTTTTCGGCCGTAGCGTCGGTGAGCGGGTGAAACCAGTGGGTGTAGTGGGTAGCGCCGCGTTCCAGTGCCCAGGTTTTCATGCCGGCGGCAATCTGGTCGGCCATCTTGCGGTCGATTTTCTTACCTTCTTCTACTGCACAACGCACCGCCTCAAAGGCTTCGGCAGAAAGGTATTTCTTCATTTTTTCCTGGTCGAACACATTGACGCCGTAACAGTCGGAAATGCGCGGCGGCGTGGGATAAAAACGTTCGGCACGGCGGGTGGTGAACTCTTGAAGCGCTTGAAATCTAAAAGTACTCATTTTTTTACAGGTTTTAGTTAAAATTTAGGGGTACAACGCTGCAAAAGTAGTATTTTTTTTGAATATCCCCCTTATTTTGTAGAAATTTGTTTCAAAAAGTAATGAACAGCTTTCCAACCGTCTATCCCCAGGTCGAGTGAAAAACGATTGACATACAATTTAATGTGCTGTTTTATAACCTGTTCGTCCATTTCTTGCGCATGTTTCCGCACGAAGGCGGCGCCGGCGTCCGGATGAGCGAAAGCGTATTCGATACTGCGTCGTAGCACCCGCGTCACAGTTTGTTGAAGCGCTTCAGGGTAGGTGCGTCGCATTGCAATACCACCAAGCGGAACGGGCTGCCGGGTTTTTTCTTCCCACCGTGCGCCAAGGTCGGCAATCAAGTGCAGGCCTTTTTGGGCATAAGTGAAACGTCCCTCATGAATGAGCACACCGGCGTCGGCGTCGCCACACAGCAGCATGTGTTCAATATTCGAGAAAACGGTTTCGCGTAAATCGGTCACCTGCGGAAAAGCGGTTTTGAGCAGCGCTACGGAAGTGGTGTAACGGCCGGCCACCGCTATACGCGCCGTAGCCAGCTCGTCTTCGTGCAGCATCCGAGCGCTCACCAGCAAAGGGCCGTTGCCGAAACCCAGTGCGCTGCCCGACGGAAGCATGGCATATTGCGTCTCCACGTGAGCATAGGCATGATAGCTAAGTTTCGTAATGTCGTAGGTGTGGCACATGGCCGCGTGATTCAGCGCTTCCACGTCGGCAAGATGCACATCGAAACGCAGGCCTTCGGCGTCAATCCGGTGGTGCACCATGGCGTCGAACATAAACGTGTCGTTCGGGCAAGGCGAGAAGGCGAGGGATAAATGGTTGTGTTGCATAAAAAATACTAAGGTATGAATAATTTTTTAATTCAAAACATCAAAAAATTTGGTTTTCAATGATAAATTTGTACCTTTGCGCCGTAATAAATGAAAAATGAAACATAATTCCTTTACTTATTTTTACTACTACTTTTACTTTAACCGGTGAGAGCAGGGTAATTTACAGGTAGACGAAACAACCAATATAAACATCCTGCTCCGTAAAAAAGGCAGGATGTTTTTTAATTATGGATTATGAATTATGAATTTGCCTGTTGTCTAAAAGTCTGTGTTCTTTAAATTAGTCACATTAAATAATTAGTCACATTAGCACATTTAATTAAAATACATGAAAAAAATTGCGATACAGGGTGCGTTGGGGTCGTTTCACGACATTGCCGTAAGACAGTATTTCGGG
>JAITIL010000161.1 GCA_031279475.1 Prevotellaceae bacterium
ACAAGACCACCCCACCGCAGGCGTAGGGCCGGCGCACTACCACGGCTTTGCACTCCGCTACAGGGTGGAAGGCGAGGGCGAAGTGGAAAAAACCGTTATCTCGACCCGCCTGCACCACACCCTCTTTTTCGAGCGCGCCGACGAAGGCAAGCGCGTAACCCTCTCGGCCGCCTGGGTAAATCCGCGCCTCGAAACCGGCCCCTGGTGTGGCGAAATCTCGGAAATCATCGGGTAATATTTAAAAATCTAAAATCTAATATTATGAAGACATGAAAACAACAACCCCCAATGCCGCCCCACGGGGCCGGAAGGCTGCACAGGCAGCCGTCATTAAATTTTAATTTTAAACTTAATCTTTACACTATTATGAAATGTTTTAAAAAGAAAGTACATCTATTTTTATGGCTGTTCCTGCTCCCGGTTTTCACGTTTGCCCAAAGCGCCATCACCGGCACGGTGATTGACGCCGCCGGCGAAACCGTTATCGGCGCCAACGTGGTGGAAAAAGGCACGCGGAACAGCACTGTGACCGACATTAACGGCAAATTCTCGCTCACCGTAGCGGAAGGCGCCGTGCTGCAAGTATCCTTTTTAGGATATAGGACACAAGACGTGACGGCTTTGCCGAACATGACTGTGGTATTGACAGAAGACATGAAAACGCTCGACGAAGTAGTAGTGGTGGGCTACGGCACCATGCGTAAATCGGACATAACCGGCTCCATCGCCGTTGCCAAAGCCGAAGACATCCTGAAGATGCAGTCGTTTAACGCCCTCGAAGGTTTGAGAGGCAAGGCTTCCGGTGTGAACATCTTCGTGAATTCCGGACAGCCCGGATCGGCTCCCCGCGTGCTCATACGCGGGGTAAACACCGTAAATGCTTCTACCAACCCCCTGTATGTAGTGGACGGTGTGGTGATGGAAGACTTCAACCTGTTTAACCCTAACGATATTGAAAGTATTGAGGTGTTGAAAGACGCTTCGTCGGCCGCTATCTATGGCGCGCGCGGCGCCAACGGCGTAATCCTCGTAACCACCCGGCGCGGCAAAACCGACGGCGAAGGCGTGTCGTTATCTTATCAGGGCTCCGTAAGCGTAGGCACGATGGCGCGCTACATGGAGACCCTAACCGCCTCGCAATGGCAAGAGGCCTTTTTGCAAGGGTTGAAAAATGCGAACACCTATAAAGGCACCACTTACTCGCTGAACATGGCCGATCATTTTACCGACCGGCGCTATTTTGATGCCAACGGCAAAGCTATCTACGACACCGACTGGCAACGCGAGGCCACCCGCACGGCTATTTCACACAACCACCAAATCAGTATCCAGCAAGCAGGCAAAAATTCTTCTGTAGGCGGCTTCTTGAACTATACCGACCAGCAGGGCTTGTTGCTTAACTCGTACATGAAACGGGTGAACGCCAAAATGACTTACGACGCCAACCCTGCCAAGTGGTTGACTACAGGCATTAACCTGTTGGTGAACCACGCCTGGGGAAATAACGCCGACCATGGCGATGGCTCTCAAAACGCCCTCCGCAGCATGATTGAAATACCGGCATGGTATCCCGTAAAGAACCCCGACGGCACATGGGCGGACAACAACACGGCTTCTTTTCAGCCAGTACAAAAAACGCCCACTGAAAACAGGAGTTTTAATGCTGAAAACGGCGCCAACCCTGTCCATTTCCTGGAAACAGTAGAACGCAGACAATATCGCACACAGATTTTCGGAAATGCCGCCCTAACGTTCCATATTCTTCCAGGATTAGACCTGAAGACCCAGTTGGGGGTAGATAATCACCAAAACACCAACCGTGAATATGGCCCTATTGATGTGCATGACTTTGGACGTGGCCAACATGGCAGGGCCTATCAAAATAACGCCAACACGCTTTACTGGCAGGAAGAAACGTATTTGACTTACAACAACACGTTCGGGATGCACCGCATCAACGCCATGGCCGGGCTATCGTGGCAGGAACGCGTATATGAGTATTTTTTGGCGGATGCGAGGAACTTTGCCGACGACTTTTACGGCTATAACAACATGGGCGCCGGCACAGACCGCCCGGTTGTAAGTTCCGACCACGACCGCTGGGCCATGAACTCCTACTTCCTGCGCGCAGCCTATTCGTATGACAATAAATATATGGCTACCGTGACCGGCCGCTACGACGGATCATCGAAATTCGGGGATAGCAATAAATATGCCTTCTTCCCCTCTGCGGGTTTGGCATGGCTTGTTTCCAACGAAGATTTCCTGAAAGACAATTCACTCATCAGCCAGCTGAAGCTGCACACCAGCTACGGTATAACGGGTAACAGCGAAATCGGCACTTACGCGTCGCTGGCTACTATCGGTCAGGGCACGACTATTGTCGGCGGCGAAACCGCAGCAACGGCTTATGTAAACAAAATGGCCAATCGGGATTTGAAATGGGAAAAAACCTCCCAGTTCGATATCGGTATAAATCTGGGAGTGTTTAAAGACCGTTTATTATTCGATGTATCCTATTACTACAAGTACACTTCCGATTTGTTGTACAGCCGTCCGCTCCCCTACTCCACCGGCTTTTCGGATATCACGGCCAACATCGGCGAAGTGTCGAACCGTGGGCTCGACCTGTTAGTTAACGCCACCCCTGTACGGACGACAGACTTCTCATGGGACATCACGCTGAACATGAACTACAACAAAAACACCGTGGAAAAATTAGGCGATAACGACGAAACAATATGGCCCAGCGCCACATGGGGATACGGCTTGCTAAAAGTAGGCGAATCACTCTCGGCCTTCGCCGGCTACGAATGGCTGGGTATTTACGACTCGGGCGACCAAATCGGACGCAGCAAAATAGCCACGGAAAGAACCGTTTTGGGCAAAGGCTTGCCCGACTGGACAGGGAGTTTTATCAATAACCTGCGGTATAAAAACTTCGACCTCACCCTCGATTTCCAATTTGTATGGGGCGTGGAAATTAACCAAAACTTCCTGCACTCTACGGAATCGCGTTTCTTAACCTCAGGGCTGGCCACCATTTTAACCGATGCCTGGTCGCCTGCAAATCCCGATGGCCACACACAAATGATTTTCAACCGTCAATATGGCGACAGCTACACCGATACGAACTTTAACTCGTCGTGGCTGGCCAACGGCTCATACCTGCGCCTTAACCTCATTCAGTTAGGTTATACGCTGGATAAAACGGCAGCGGCCAAAATCGGGTTGCAAGGCCTGCGGGTATATTTTAACGTAAACAATGCCTTAATGTGGTGTGCCGACGATTTCAAGGGCTACGACCCGGAAGCTGCAACAAGATCAGGTAACTGGGGGCAAAACGTACTGTTCTTTGCCTATCCGAAAGCGCGCACCTTTACATTAGGGCTAAATATTACATTGTAATCTTAAAAACACAATCGTATGAAAAAAATTAAAAATATTTTATTAAGCATAACGGGCGCCCTGGCGTTGGTTATGGCTGCGTCATGCGCCGACTTCCTGGAAGAAAAACCGTTAGATATCAAAACCGACAAACAGTTTTGGATCTCCAAAACCGACGCAGAGTCTGCAGTAAACATGATTTACTACGGCGGTGTACCCTACCTGTATGGTGGGCGAGGCAATGGGTGGGAACCCACAAGGTTAATGTACAACGGCCTGCTGTCGGGCCTGTTTATTGATGAGAAAGGAAATATATCCTTTACCTCCACCGACATGAAAGATCTGAATATTACCGTCCAAACGGTAGACGAATACATTGGTGAAGTGTACCGCGAGCCATACGTGTGTATTGGGCGTTGTAATGTGTTGATTGCACGCTTGCCGGGTATGGTAGAAAAAGGCATTATTTCTGAAACGGAAAAGAACGAATATCTGGCGCAGGCCTACTTCTTCCGGGCATGGTCGTATTACTTCCTCGTAAAGGAGTTCGGCTGTAAGGACGGCGAACCCCAAGGCGGCGGCGGTGGCGGCGTGCCACTGGTACTGGAGCCCGTAGAATCGGCCGACCCGTCGGTAACCAATCAGCCGCGCGCGCTTATTGCCGACGTTTATCAGCGAATAGAATCCGACCTGACGGAAGCGATAAAATACCTGCCGAACAAAACGTTCTATAACAACGATTGCCGCATCACCAAACCGGCTGCACAAACCTTACTGGCCACCGTATACCTGCAATGGGCAGGCTATCCGTTGCAAAATACGGCCATGTATGAAAAGGCGGCACAAACGGCCGAAGCTGTGATTACCGGCGCCAGCACCTCGGGGCATGGGTTGGAAGCAAGCGCAAATACCTATACAGGCAGCGCATTTAATAAAATCAAAACCGATAAGACCTCCAAGGAAATTATTTATGCCATTGAATATAACGAACCGTTAAACCGTGGCAACGGCTACATTAATGCCTGTATGACCACCCAGGCAATAGCATGGCAGAAGAAAGACGGATCTAATGTATTTCTCATGAGTGTGCTGGAAAACATGTATCACGCCGACAATGCAATAATCAATAGCTATGTGACCGGCGATGTGCGCAGCATGGAAAAGAACTTCTTCTTCCGGGAATACACCTCTCAAGAAGACTCTACGTATCAATGCAACCAATGGGACAATTGGTTATGGTTTGAAGAAACAGCTATGATTGCTAACAAAACTTCAAGTTTGAATTTCCCGGTATTCCGGTTCTCCGAAGTGTACCTTATTGCTGCGGAAGCCTTGTTAAAGCAAGCATCGCCCAATGCCGCGAAGGCAAAAGAGTATTTGGAAGAAGTACGGAAACGCGCCTTCACGGTAAACGGAGGTCAGCATGCCGGCTACTCGGTGCCTGCAACGGTTACCATAGACGACATCCTGACTGAGCGTTTACACGAGTTCCCGCTGGAATTTAAGGTATGGGACGACATTCGCCGCACCCGCCTGTATCCGCAAGTTAATTCTGGTGTGGTAACCTGGCAATCCATTACCACAGCGACCACGTATGGGAAAGCAAGCGGAAAATCATTCCGCGACAACCAACACATGCTGATATGGCCTATTCCGCAAAAGGCAATAGACCGCAATCCCGCATTGCAACAAAATCCTGGCTATTAATAGTTTCATGCATAATAGCAATTGGTTAATAATTTAGTGAGGGCGCAGTTGGGAAACCAACTGTGCCCTTTTCTTTTCATATTCCGAAAGACGTAAATTAAATTTATGGCATAATTCTTTAAAAATATTCTACATTACAAAAACTAATATTACATTTACAGAAAATATATGCAACAGTCGTCTATTTCTAAAATACTGCCGGTCTTATTCGGGTTTTTCATCATGGGGTTTTGCGACCTGGTGGGGATTTCTACCAGCTATGCGGCTGCGGAATATGGCCTGAGTGA